>JAHEME010000517.1 GCA_024643825.1 Chloroflexota bacterium
TGCTCCATACCCGCTGCAAATAGCCGATACGACGTCTTTTGATCCTGTTCCGCAACAGCCGTAACCAGATCGCGCGTGTATCGCCCGATCCCACCACCTTGCGTCAGGGCAGCCGTGTAATCGATCCCAACGGCATTTCGCATCCCTCACCCCTTCCCGAAAAGGCGAGGATCAGGAGACATCATTGTACGTCCAATAACGGTTCACAAAGAAGTTCCAGAACATCACGAGGATCACAGCAATCGCCCACGCTGCGTTCGCCCCCACGGTTGCCAGAGTTTCCGTACCGAGGCTGGGGATCAGTCTGCCCGCCAGTGTGCCGAGTGGCTGGCTGCCATACTGCAAGATCAGCACACGAAGCAATAGCCCGACAGCATTGATCCCGAAGAACGTCATCAATTGCGAGATCATGGATTTGGAACGTGAGTCCGGGTATGTCCAATAGCGGTTCCAGATGAAGTTGCTGATCACGGCCAGAACGAAGGCGACAGTTCCTGCGATCACTTCGCGATTCAGCACCTGCCCGGTTGGGAGTCGAATAGAGACCGGATCGAGCCACGGCTGCACTCGTAGGAAATTGAACGTAAAGGAATCGATGACTGCGCCAATCGTGCCAACAACCGCAAATTTCAGGAATCGCCCTACTTCCCGGCTATGGCGAAGTGCCAGCAGCCTCGCCAGCGGCCCACCCGTAGAGAGATTCTCTTTATCCATCGAGTCCGTTGTTTCAGTCAAGAGAGTCTGTTTGCCTCCGCCCTATGACAAGTAAAAAAGTCAGAACGCCCAGCAGCGCCCCGATGTGCAGATGCAGGTTAGCCACGTACAGCTTATCCAAGAAGTTATGAACACTTAAATGTGTCCATGTACCGAGAAGCCCTACACCAAGACTCCGATTCCACACATTGGAGCTACGTGTGACCTTCCACGTAAGACCGATGACCACTACCCAGAGCGCGATGTACGCACTAAGCCCGATGATCCCGGTTTCCGCCAGCAAATTGAGATAGATATTATGCGCGTGACCTAACGCCTGGGGCCAATTGAGCAGCGCATACGCCGGGTATAGAGGTTCGTAGTTTCCGATGCCCACGCCAAACCAGAAATGAACTTGCGCCATCGCCTCTGCCGTTTGCCAGTGAGCTAGCCGTTCCAGGACAGCATAATTATCCGAGGTAATATCTACGCCTCTCACATCGAAAGTCTGCAAAGACCCTGAAAAACCCGTCAATCGACCAGCAATGGAAGCAGGAAGGATGCCAGCTTTTAGTGCCAGAACGCCCCCCAGGAGGGCAACTATTACCAACACCAGACCAACCGATGCCTTGCGGGGCCATGCGAAGACCATCACCGCCGCCGCCACACCGAACCCAACCCATGCGCCACGTGACCAGGACATGATCAGTGCAGCCCCCAGCAACCCACTGATCATGCCAAATCCATAGAGCAGTGCGGCATGCCTGTTAGCCACCAGGTTCAGTAAGAAACCTCGTGAGTGATTCATCTGAGTCGACCAGTTTTCCTGGATTGTTGCTATCCACGACCCGAAAGCACCCAGCATCAATCCAATGCTCAAGGGCAGCAAGAGTCCGATAAAGCCCCCGAAAGGGTTGGGCTGCTCAAAGCTGCCATATGCGCGATAAAACTGATCGCCCAGAATTAAAAAATGCTCCGGCCCGGTTCCACGAATCCCGAACTGCCAGACCCCGATCAACGCCTGGATCACACCCGCAGCCAGGAGACCCGCGACGACTCGCTTCCAGCCTTCTGCGCCAGCCAGATCAATGACCATCCACATCATCACCAGCATCTGAATCCACTTGAGCAGTTCCTTGGCAGCAAAGCTCAAAGAAAGTGAGCCGGGAATGCTTAAGCTGGCTGCCCCCAGGAACAGCAGGAGCGCTACGGTCAGCGGCGAGGAGGGGATGCGCACCTCGCGGTGCCGTATTTTGTAGATCACCCATGATCCCAGCGTGATGATCAAAGCGATCTGACCAACATCTAAGGGAAGCTGCGGAAGGAAATAATCGGTTAGGGGTTTGAAAGGCCCGGTAATCAGAACGACCACGATCCCTACCAGCGGATCGATCAAGGTAGCAACTGTGAGAATCGAGACCAGCAGCAGGATCAAGGAAGTCAGGATCGGAAGCTGTGTAACCGCAACACCCAGCACAAGCGCAACTATAATCAGCAACAGTTGCGCCCGGTTGGACGGCCAACTACGCTTTGGTTCCGTCAAATAACCGAATACGTGGGACATTTACGCAGAAATCGAACGGAAGTATTCGATGGTGCGTGTAAGACCTTCTCGAATATCGATCTTTGGCTCCCATCCCAGTAGTTGACGTGCGCGGCTAATATCGGGCTGGCGAGTCTGTGGATCGCCTTCGATCCGTTTCCCTTCCTGGATGACTGTTCCGGCGGTATTCCCAGTCAGATCGTTGATTATCGACGCAAATTCAAGAATAGACATCTCGTGAGGATTGCCGATATTTACGGGCAGATTCTCGGATGACATCAACAGGCGATGGATGCCTTCGATCTCGTCATCGACATAGCAAAAACTGCGAGTCTGCTTGCCATCTCCGTAGATAGTCAATGGCTCTCCGCGCAGTGCCTGCCCAATGAAGTTTGGAACAACCCGCCCATCATCCAGCCGCATGCGCGGGCCATAGGTATTGAAAATGCGGATGATACGTGTGTCCAATCCATGCGTACGGTGATAGGCCATCGTCAGCGCTTCCGCGAACCGTTTCGCCTCATCATAGACTCCTCGCGGCCCAATCGGATCGACATTCCCCCAGTACGACTCTTCCTGCGGATGCACAAGAGGATCGCCATAAATCTCTGATGTAGACGCAAGAAAGAATCGAGCGCCCCTGGCCTTTGCCAACCCTAGAGAATTGTGAGTCCCAAGAGCACCAACTTTGAGCGTTTGAATGGGATAGTTGAGATAGTCTATTGGGCTGGCTGGGGAAGCAAAATGCAGCACCGCATCCAGCGGCCCGTCGAAGGCAATATAGTTGCTGACATCATGATGGATGAATGTGAAACGCTCACTACTTCGCAGAGCTTCGATGTTGCGCAAGGAGCCTGTGATCAGGTTGTCAACAGCAGTAACGGTATGCCCTTCCGAGAGTAAACGCTCACATAAATGCGATCCCAGAAAGCCAGCTCCGCCAGTTACCAGAATATGCAATGATACCTCCGAGTACAGGAAGCCGTCTGTTCAGCGGGCGTATTGTATCCGAAGGAGT
>JAHEME010000518.1 GCA_024643825.1 Chloroflexota bacterium
GCCGCTGAAGCTGCTCACGGCGAGAAGCCAGCCACGCCGCGAAGTAGATGATCACCGCCAGCTTCGCCGCCTCGCCGGGCTGGAACGAACCATTATACAGCGCGCGCTGTGCGCCCAGCGCCCGGTTGTTGTTGAGCACCAGCAGCGCACCCAGCGCCACGATAGTCACAACCATGATCCCCATTGCCACCCAGCGATTGCGCAGCACGCGGTAATCCATACGCCAGGCAATCACCAGGAACACCCCGCCGATGACCGCCGAGCGCACCTGGTTCAGGAAGATGCGCACGGGCGATCCGAATTCCAGGTAGCTCCAGTCGAACGTGGTGCTGTAGACCATCAGCAGCCCGAAGGCGAGCAGGGCTGCTACGACCAGCACGAGGTACACGTCTACGTCAAGGATCGTCGGCGCAGGCGGCGCGAACGACTCCTGCTGCTCGGCGGTCAGGGGATCAGAGGCAACGGCTGTCATACGTGTTTCCTTATCGAAAACCCGGGGCAGGATTGACCTGCCCCGGCGATTGCTGGAATCCATGCGGCATGGGCCATCTTACCAGTTATAGGTAATGATCTTCTCGACGCATGACCCACCTGCATCATCCTCGGTGCATAGGTGGAGCTTCAAACGTCCTGCCGTCCCACCGGGGACTCCCGCATTACCCAACGGAATGTAGATGTAGCCGGATTCTCCTGCGTCAAGGCTCGATGCCCCAAAGTCCATGCAATCAGGTGAGGGCTGCGTGGCTGATGCTTTGAACGGTGTGTTATTCAGCGCATGATTCAGCAGAATATTCAGCGGGCCTTCTGCCCAGAATTCTGACGACTTGTACTTCTCCGTGCCGATGTTATCGACCTTGAAAGAACCATACTTATTCGCAACGCACGACCACACCGGGCCAACATAGCTCACCGCGTAATCAAGCAGCGCGGCAGGCACCAGCGTCTCGGTGGGCGTCTCGGTGGATGTGGCTGTAGCGGTAGCTGTTGGCGTGTTGGTCACCGTCGGCGACGGCGTGAAGGTCGGTGGCGCAGGTGGGAAGGCAGCGACGGGCACACTGCTGCAATCGCCGCTGGTCGTCACATACGGCGCGGACACCCAGCTATTACCGTTGATCTGCCACCACGACGTATCGTTGTTACGCCCGGTCACAGGAGCATTCACCCCGTTTTGCAGGATGCCAAGTATCGGGTGGAACGTGCTCGGCCCGGTGCGGATGTTCACCGCTGCGTTGGCCGTGACCTGGCACTGCTGCGGCGCAGCGGTGTTGGTCGGCACATTCGAGGTCGGCGGAATCTGCGCAGCCTGCGTCAGGTCGGCAGTCCCTTCGACGGGCACAGCTACGGCAGGCAGCGAATCCAGCCCTGCCTGGGTCATCGCCGCCGCCGTGACCGTCTCATCTGTGGTATTGGAACTCGTCGGCGCATTGCACGCCAGCGCCGCGATAGCAAGGCTGGCGATCACCAACCCCATCATGAAACCACGATTCTTCCTCATTCCCATCTCCTCCATGATTACCAACAGAATATAGACGCCCTACACATAAAAAGGCTATTTCACCACGGAGATACGGAGATGCACGGAGAAAAGCAGAAGACTATGGTTTCTCTCCGTAGTTCTTCGTGATCTTCTCCGTGCCCTCCGTGGTGAAATTCTAATCCAGTAACATGCGCTTTAGGCCCTGCTTGAGACGTGGAACATTGAAATTGATCAGCAGTCCCAATCGGCAATTCATAAGCTTCATATAGGGTAGTATTTGGGCTTCATGAACAGGTAGTAAGGTGTCGACTGCCTTGAGTTCAATGATCACCTGCTTCTCAACCAAGAGATCAATCGATAGCCAGTGTTGACTTCATAGCCCTTATAAAGGATGGGCATCTCGACTTGCTGTGCAACCTCGATCTGCCGCAGAGATAGCTCGTGAACAAGGCACGATTCATAAGCACCCTCTAACAAACCTGTCCCCAGGGTCTTATGTACTTCAATCGCCGCCCCGATCACAGCGTCAGTTATTCTGTTTTCTGGCAAATCCTTCATTTGCTTTTCTCCGTGATTCTCCGTATCTCCGTGGTGAGAAAGCCTTTCAAAGCGCACCCACCAACTGCCGGAAGTGCTCGCCGCGCGCCTCGAAATCCGGGTAGGCGTCGTAGCTCGTACATCCCGGCGAGAGCAGCACCACGTCGCCCGGTTGCGCGGACGAATCCGCCAACCGCACCGCATTGCCCAGATTGTGTCCCTCTTCAATGCGAGCCGCCGCACCGAGTTCCACGCCCAGCCGCGCGGCTTCGCTGGCGATCATCTGCCCCGCTTCGCCAAAGGTAATGATAGCACGGCTTCGGCTGAGAGCGAGTCGCAGCAGGTCGCCCCAGGGGAGATTCTTGTCGCGCCCGCCCAGCAGGATCACCAGCTTCTCGGTGGGGAAGGCGTGAATAGCGGCGATAGCCCGTTCCGGCGCGGTGGCAATCGAGTCGTTGATGTAACTCACTCCATCCACCACGCGCACGGGTTCCAATCGATGCGGCACGGGTTGGAACTTCAGGATCGCCTCCCGCATCGCGGCGATGGGAACGCCCGCGCTCCCGGCAATCGCGCAGGCGGCGAGGGCGTTCATCACGTTATGCTGCCCTCGCAGCGTGAGTTCGCTCGTCGAAGCCACCGTCCCCATCGGCGTGGTGAAGGTCGGGCGGCATTGCAGTTGATCGCCATCCAGCCACGCGCCCACATCCATCGGAGTTTCGCCGCTGAACCAGGCGACCTCCTGCGCTGCGCGCGCCGCCAACGCCGCCGAGTTCGGTTCGTCGTGATTCAGCACGGCGATGTCGCCCAGCACCTGATGATCGAGGATGTGCGCTTTGGCCTCAATGTACGCTTCCATCGTCCTGTGCCGATCCAGGTGGTTGGGCGTGACGTTCAGCACCGCTGCGATGTGCGGGCTGGCTGTCATGATCTCCAGTTGGAAGCTCGAAAGCTCCATGACGGCGATGTCGTCTCCCTTGATATAGGCGAGGTCGGCGATCAGCGGGTTGCCGATGTTGCCGCCCACCCAGGGGAGCATCCCGGCGGCCTCGCACATCGCACCGACCAATGCCGTCGTCGTCGTCTTGCCCGCCGACCCCGTGATGCCGATCACATGGCACGGGCAGCGGTCGAGGAAGAGTTGCGCGTCGTTGCTAAGGGGGATGCCGCGCGCGATGGCCTCCTGCACAATCGGCGCATCGACGGGCACGCCGCCGGAGAGACACAGCAAGTCTG
>JAHEME010000519.1 GCA_024643825.1 Chloroflexota bacterium
GCAATGGCCCCAACGGCCTGATTGGACCGAAAGATGTGGTATTGGTCAAAGTCAATGCCCAATGGGAGCAGCGGGGGATGACCAACACCGACGTAGTGCGTGGTCTGATTCGGCGGCTGCTTGACCATCCCGATGGGTTCACGGGCGAAGTGGTTGTCGTTGAAAATGGCCAGATGTCCAGGCATCACCTGGCCGAACCATCTACCAACAATGACGAGTTCCCCGACCATTCCCAATCGTACCAGCGCGTAGTAGATATGTTTGCCGCTGCTGGTTATCGAGTGTCGCTTTACAATTGGGCACCGCTGCGCGAACAGGTCGGCGAGTGGGACGAGGGAGACGAACGCGAGGGCTATGTTATGGCCGGGCCCTATCCCGTCAACTACCCCAAATTCGTTACAGATTACGGTACACGGGTCAGTCTGCGGTATGGCATCTGGAATAGTCACCAGTTCGACGCAGCCCGGCTGAAATTCATCAACCTGCCAGTCCTGAAAGCTCACGGCTGGTTTGGCGTCACCGCCGCCGTTAAGAACTTCTTGGGCGTGATGGGCAAGCGGGTCGGCGCGGCCGAAGCGGGCGTAGACCCCGATACCTTCTCATTCCATGCTGCGCTGACCGAGTCATTCAATGGCCTGCCTCCCGGGCTGCCCGGCCTCTTGATAACCTTGCGTTTCCCCACCCTGAATCTGGTGGACGCGACTTTCGTCGGCATCTATGGGAATCGTACCCAAGATGCTACTTACGAGATGTCGCCTCGCCAGGGCTCGCTGCTGGCAAGCGAGGATCCAATTGCCCTCGATTACTATGCTGCCCCCTATGTGCTGCTGCCGTTGCAAAAAGAGGCCAGGATGGAGCAGTGGGAGTTGGACATGGCAGATCCTGACCGTGATAGCCCTTTCCGTCGCTATCTGCTGGCTGCCCAGGCCCGTATGCTGGACGCAGGGTACACGGTACGCTTCGGTCAGGAAGGGCTGGAGTTGGTCACTCGTGCCATTCCCTTGTAGGAAAGACAGCTTATGCGACCTGACGTGAGTATTATCATTGTCAATTGGAACACACTCGATATGCTGGCACAGTGCCTGGCATCGGTCTATGCTCACCCACCTGAGGGCGAGTTTGAGGTGTTGGTGGTGGACAACGCATCCAGCGACGACAGTGCTCTGATGGTGCGAGCGCAGTTCTCGCAGGTGCGGTTGATCCAAAACACCGAGAATGTAGGATTTGCTCGGGCAAACAACCAGGCTATTCAGGAGAGTTTGGGACGTTATGTGCTCCTGCTGAATCCGGATACCAAAATTCTACCAGGTGCCTTACAAATTCTTATAGATTTCATCGAGGCGCATCCTGAAGCTGGGGCCATTGGCCCGATGATTCTCAACCCGGATTTTACGCTTCAGTCCTCTTGTGATCCTCTGCCAACATTATGGCGAGAATTCTGGCGGCTGATGCATTTGGACCATTTCTTGGCACGATCTGTTTACAGGGAAGAAAACTGGGACACTACAATAGCGCATACGGTTGAGGTGATTCAAGGCAATTGTATGCTTATTCGTCGCGAAGTATTGGCAGATATCGAGTTGTTGGATGAGGCTTTCTTCATGTTCACTGAGGAAGTAGATTTGTGCTATCGCCTGCTGCAGGCAGGATTGCTAATTTACTGGGTGCCTATGGCAAGAATCATTCACTATGGTGGACAAAGCACGCGTCAAGCTGTAAGAGAGATGTTTCTAGAATTGCACCACAGCAAAGTCTTGTTCTTTCGAAAGACCAGAGGAAAGTGGGGAAGTTGGGTTTACAAACTTATCCTTTTTGTTACGGTTCTAACACGTGTAGCGTGGGGTATCATAAGTTTAGGGAAATCAAGTCAGGTCGCCCAACGTTCACGTTTGTATTTAGATTTGCTGCGCGCGTTGCCTTCTCTGTAAATCTAGGGAGTCCTTGGTCACAATCATTTGAAAATCTGTCCACGATACCCTTTGCTTGATGCCAGAAGAAATCGTATGGAGGCAATTGACTATGTCCGAATGTAAGTATGATTCCAGGCTATTGCCTGAGGATGATTATGAATCTTGGGATGATTTTGTCGAGACGTCGGAACGTGGAACTTTGTTTCACCAGACTCGCTGGTTGAAGTCGTTTGGCAGGCCAATTGCCGTGGTCGGTTGTTACAATGAAGCTGGAGTACTTACTGGAGGTATGCCCTTGTCGTACCAGCAGATAGCAGGGTTGACGGTTGCCAGACCACCTTATCTGACCCCCTATCTGGGTCCGGTGATATGTAAGACGGACGGAAAGTACCACCGAGCGCTGACATTGGAGAAGGAGATCGCTTTATCGTTGATCAATTATGTTACAACCTTCTGCGATTTCATCAGGATACCCCTTTCACCTAACCAGATGGATATACAACCTTTCAAGCAGAATGGATTCAATGTAGATATTGAGCATACGTATGTTATTGAACTAGACGATATGGACCGAGTATGGAAGGAACTGAATCAAGACAGGAGGCGCAAGATCAGAAAAGGATATGAAGAAGGACTATCGTGTGAATTGAGCGATAATCTGGATGAGTTTTTTCCGCTCTTGATGCACTCCCTGGCAACTCACGACAAGCGTTTAATGCTGGACAGAGTTGGGGAGATCCAGAGCTGGTATACGGCAATATCCACGAAAAACCGGGCAAAACTTCTCCAAATCAAGGACACCTCTGGTAGAGTTTGCGCTGGAGCGATCTTGGTTTGGGATCATAAAAGAGCATATTATCTCCTAAGCGGGATGAATCGAGACATTGCCAGTGGAAATTCTATGGCCTTACTACTGTGGGAATGCATACGTTTCTGCAACGAAGAAATCGGTGTAGCGGAATTTGACTTTGATGGATCAGATGTACCCAGCGTAGAAATCTTTTTCAGAGGATTCGGGGGACGTTTGATACCTCGATTCTCAGTGATGTGGGGGCGTTCATTTATTTGGCCCTTTCGCCATACATGGAAGCTAATTGCTTCGATTGCACAAACTCCTTTGAAATCGTTCGCAAAACGAGACAGTTCGTAAGGATCATCCCATCAAGTTAGCTATCAGGGGCTGACATCAGGGAGGATAAGAGTAAGAAAGATGATTGATCTTTCAGCGTTCCAAGAGGTTTGGGTCGGGCTGCGTGGGCCTGGCATATTGTCTGCAGATGGTTTGCAGATAAAGCATCGCTTGAATGCGGCGATTGACTGGATTCGGCTCGCTCA
>JAHEME010000520.1 GCA_024643825.1 Chloroflexota bacterium
ATTCAAGCCCCCTGGGAAGTCCTCCTGTATCCGGTGTTGGGAGTTCTGGCTGGGGTGGTCGCCGTCGGGTTTATCTGGCTGCTGTACGGATTTGAAGATCTATTCGATAACTGGCGCTTCCCCGATGCCCTGAAACCCGCTGTGGGCGGGCTGCTGCTGGGCGGACTCGCCTTCTTCTATCCGACGATCCTGGGGCTGGGGTTCATCCCCCAGCAGGATGGGATGCTAGGCATATCCGCGAACATCCCCCATGTGTTTGGCTCTGGCTTTCCGGTGATCGAAGAGGCCCTGCTCGGCAACGTCTCGTTCGGGCTGCTGGTGGCGCTGATCGTGCTCAAACCGCTGGCGACATCGCTCACGCTTGGCTCCGGTAATTCGGGCGGGGTGTTTGCTCCGGCGTTGTTCATTGGCGCGGCGCTGGGAGGGGCGTTTGGCGGCATCGTCGAGCGTCTCTCCCCCGTCACGCTGTCTGGCCCCGGCGTGTTCGCCGTAGTGGGCATGGCTGCCGTCTTTGCCGGGGCTGCGCGCGCTCCCTTCACCGCCATCCTGATTGTGCTGGAAATGACCAACGACTACCGTCTGATCGTGCCGCTGATGGCGGGCGTGATCGTCAGCACAATCATCGCCGACCGCCTGCACCCGGAGTCGATCTACACACTCAAGCTGGTACGGCGCGGCATTCCCCTCCGACGCGGGCATGACATCGACGTGATGGAAGCCGTCCACGTGCGCGAGATCATGATGTGGAATCCGGTCACTGTGCCCGCCAGCATGCCCGTCATGCTGCTGCCCGATGAGTTCATCCGCACCGGGCGCAACGGCTTTGCCACGCTCGACGAAGACGGTTTCCTGTGTGGGATCGTCTCGCTGGATGATTACCGCAAGGTGACATTGAAGTACAATCCTGTGCCGGAAGACATGCTCATCGGGGATATCGCCACCCGGACGCTGGTGACTGTCTTCCCTGACGACACCGTAGGCACGGCCCTGCGCCGCATGGCCCCGCGTGATCTCTCACGCCTCCCGGTCGTTCAGCCGGAAGACCCCCGCAAGCTGCTGGGAGTCGTTCGCCGTAATGACATCGTACGCGCCTATGAAGTCGGTCAGGTGCGGCGGGAAGAGGCCCGCCGCCGCGCGGAGATGGTGGGCACGATCCGCAATGCCCACGCCCAGTTCCTCGATATTCCCCTCACCACAGCCTGCGGAATCATCGGAAAGCGCGTCGCAGACCTGGACCTACCCTATGAAGCCGTGCTGGTCTCGATCCGCAGACAGAATGAATTGATCATCCCGCATGGGGATACGATCTTCCAGACGGGCGATATTGTCACCGCCCTGTGCGAACAGGATTCGACGGATGAAGTGCGTGATGCGCTGTCGTGACTCTGCCTGCTACGCCGATGCCCCGGAGTAGTGCTTCAGCCCGAAGCGCCAGAAGACCCGCGATCCGATCCCCATCACCAGCGCAATCGCCAGGATGAGCACCATCGTACTGAGGGTGATCCGCCCGGTCAACGCCTCGGCAGGAACCGTCACAGCGAGCGCCACCGGGACGAGGAACGTCAGCCCGATCCGCAGCCAGCCGGGATATACCCCCACCGGCCAGCGCCCCGCCTGATAGATGCTTTCCAGTAAACCCAGAATACTCCACACGTTGACAAACCAGAACGAGGTCGTGGTCAGAATCAGCCACAGGCTGTAGACAATCACCCCCCCTGCCAGCAGCGTCACCGCAAAGATCACGGCTTCCCCTGCGCCAATCGTAGAGCCAAGCTGCACCACCCCGGCGACGATCACCCCCACGCCCAGCAGTAGATCGACCGCCTTCCACACCTGAAACTGGGCGATACTGGCGAGTACTTGCGCGTCTTCCGGCTTGGTCAGCGTGTAGTCGAAGTTCCCCTGCTGGATGCCCTCCATCAGGTTGTACATGTTCGGCTGCACAAACACCGCCACCAGCCCGCCGATGAAGGTATACACGCCCATCACGATCAGCAGCTCCGGCGGCGTCCACCCGCCGAGCGTCGTCGTGTGATAGAACACCAGCGCCAACCCTGCCAGCCCGGTCACCAGCGCCAGCACCGAGTTGAACAGTTCCATGAAGAAGTTAGCCCGGTATTGCAGCTCATTGAGCGTACTCAGCCGCAGAAAGACTTTTACCAGCGAGAAGAATCGCATGATCGCCTACCCTCCTACCGCCGAATAGCGGCGCACAGCGGCCCGCCATAACAGCACAAACGATCCCACGATCACCACCAGCCACACGCCCTGCATCAGAAATCCGGTCAGCGCCTCAGCCGGTGTCACCCGACCGATCACCAGTTCCAGCGGGAAGCTGAACATCCACTTGAACGGCAGCGCGCCCGCAACCGCCTGCCCCCAGGGCGGCAGCGTTTCCAGCGGCGCGATGCGCCCGGAGATCAGAAACTCAACCGCGAAGATCAGGTTGAACAACGCGGTGACTCGCGTCGTCCAGAACGCCATTAACGCCATCACGTACAGCAGCGTATACCGCAGCAAAAAACCGATCAGCAGCGCAGGGAGGAAGGCCGCCACCGCCCATAGTTTTAGCGTCAATGCCGGATGGAAGATCAGCGTCAGCAGAATGATAGTCGGGATCACCGTGATCAGCTCGATCATCTTGTAGCCGATCATGTTGGCCGTATCGGTATGGAAAGGGTGTACGGGTCGCAGCAGCAGCGGCGAGAACTCGCCTCGCCGGATGCGCCGTTCCATATAGAACGGGTCCCATCCAACCGTGGCCTGCCGCACCAGCGTCCATGCGATGAAATATCCCGCGAACTCCGCCACCGTGTACCCGGAGACCGAGCCACCGCTTTGCCGCGCAATCGTCGACCACACCACCAGATAGATCACCGGTTCGGCGAACTTGCCCAGGATTTGCAGTGTCGCATCCATGCGATACTGAAGCCCACTGATGATCGTCGTCTTGATCTGTGTTCGATAAATGTCGATCAGCGCGGTCATGAAGCCACCTCCGCGACAGGTGCTGCGTCCGGGTCTTTCTGCGCAAACACGTCCTCGATCACATCCTCAATCGGCGGGTCTTCCACGGTCAGGTCGATGATGTCGATCTCCGCCAGCAGTCGCGCCGTGACTCGCGGTACATCGGCTTTCGGCACACGCAGCACCGCCGATCCGGGGGTACGTTCCAGTACCTCCCCATACACACTCAGGTCAGCCCCGCCCGCGTCCAGCTTCACAGCGATTTTCTTCATGCTGGA
>JAHEME010000521.1:0-763 GCA_024643825.1 Chloroflexota bacterium
ATTATGATGTTGGAGTGACCTTCATGGAGTTTGATGCTTAGGAGGTGGAAGCATGGCCAAGTTGAAAGTGAAGGTGATTGGATCCGGGACGCGTGAGGACCCGTACCGTGTTGATCTACCAACATGGGTGGAGTTGACTTTGACACCGATAAGGGTGTGAAGCCGCCTAATGCGTTCGCAGTTGTCGAAGTGCCTGATGATGAAGTGGACCAGAAGAGCAAGAACAAGGATGGAAAACCTACGAAGATCGACCGGGCGAAGCTGAAAGTGAAGTACAAGGAATGGTTTGATAAGCGAGGCGGCAAGGACATAGACATTGGAACTGAGGACGCTGCTTAAGCATGGTTAGGCTAGGAAACATATACTCTGTCCACAGCAAGACATTGACAATCCAGGCTGCGGCCCACGGTGCAACCGCGGGATTCTTTTGGTTAGAGAACCCTGTTGCCAGCTCAAAGAGAGCCGCTATCAAACGAATTCAATTCCGGTCTGCTCTATCTGAGCCTGGCACACCAGCAACTTTTGAAAGCAGTCCCCGGATTACAGTTGAGCGAATGAGCTTTTCCAACACGTCAACTGGTTCAACCCTAAGTCCTGCAAAGCATAACACGCTTTTCGATACGCCCTCCGTTATCGCTGCAACGGCCAGTACCGGTTCTGGAACACTTGTCGCAGGACCAGCGATAATGGGGTTCCTAATTCCTCCGCTTGTGACCGCTGTTGGAGCTGTATCTGCGGATGAAAAAGATTGGCTCTCACCAGA
>JAHEME010000521.1:773-3239 GCA_024643825.1 Chloroflexota bacterium
AGGGACATTATCCTACTTGCTGGCGAAGGAATAGTTGTAAGACAAGCTGATGCCGGTTCGCCCTCAGACTCACGCAAGTTCATAGCCGATATTGAATGGGAAGAGTTCTGAATTTCTAGTAACAAGCATTGATATGTTGCCCTTGCCCAGTTCTTATGGATTCGTATGGTTGAGAGTTGGTTTCCTTGGGCGCTCCTGCTCTCTGTTGGTGGAGGATTTGCCTTATGGTGGTCCCTCACCGATTACGAGCGTGCGAGATATTACCCGGCGATCCTAGGGATTCCGGTTTCAGTGTTCGCTGTCGCTGGCCTCTTCAACCTGAACAGTCCTTTCCCAACGCTGCAAGGTTGGACTCAGGTTTCTAACGTACCTGTAAGTGGGGTGTATGCATAGATGCCGAAACCATGGTTTCCACTGGCTCTCGCCGCTGGCATCGGTGGAGCTTTCGCACTCTGGTTCGCAATGAACGACTATGAACGTGCAAGGTACTATACGCTGATTGAAGGAGTTCCGCACTCTGGGTTTATGATGTTAGGCCTATTTGGTAAGACCGGCGAACTCCAAAGAGTGAAATAGCATGAACATTGACATAGGTGTGAAAGGATTCGTACCAGTCGGGAGGAAGCGATAGATGCGTTATCAACCTCCTTTACGTCGTTGTCTAGTCGACCGCGTTATTGATAGCATTGAGGTCCGTAAACCTTCTGAATGTTGGCCTTCAACAATTAACCATTTGCATAAACGATATAGACAATTTCTATTTAGAAGGAAATTTCTCAGTCTCCATCGGCTAGTTTTCCTCCTCAACAACGGTAGAATTCCAGAGGGCAATGTCGTCATGCATCTTTGCAACAATACTCTTTGTTTGAATCCTTCCCATCTCTCTACAGGCACTCAGAAAGATAACCGTGAGCATGCAGCTAAGACCACTCACATTACCAGGAAAACATCCTTTTCAGAGGTCAGCAAACTCATTCCGTTCGACATGGAGGCTTGGATGTGCCTACGATAGACGATGTGAAGACCGCTAGGGAAGCCCTACTGCTCGGCGCAACGGTGCTGAGCGCCGCTATTTCGATCTACTCGTTCATTCGACTGGTTAAGGATAGGCAGACTCAATGAGTGGCCAGCAGGAGCAGGAGAACGTGTCCTCCTGCGACATCAAACGCTTGAAAGATTTCGTGTCAGAGCAGAAGAACCTCATAGTTGTCGTGGAGAAGGACGGTTGCCAGCGGTGCGAGTGGTTGGAGAAGGAAATTATGCCCCGTTTCCTCAACCGTGAATCTCCTGAGGTAGCTGTAGCCCAGGTTAGGCTCAGAGATAACGATCAGCAATGCGACATGATGGCTGAGGACCTGAATGTGTTCGGGCAGGTCCTCCCGCTCATTATCACCTACAAGGATGGAGCTGAGCTGGAGCGGGGAGCTCCCACGGGCGAAACGGAGAAGGACCTGGCCAGCATGAACACCATGGCCGCCAAGGTCAAGCAGTAACCTTAAAGAAACATGCCACCCAGTGTTTACCGGGTAAACAGATGACCCCAAATCGAGTCGTAATAGTCAAGAGCGACAGCTGCCCAGGATGCGAAGACTTCCTCAGGCAATTCCATAATGACGGTATAAAGAAAACAATCAAAGACGCAACAGGAGTCGACAAGATAGAGATCCTCGACCTCGACAAAGACTCCTTGGCCGTCGACATCATAGCGAGCCTAAACAAGTATGAAGTTCCATTACTGGCAGCGATAAAAGAGAACAACGGACGCTCAGAAGTCTGCGAGATCGGAGAAGACCTCAAACTCAAGAGCTGCGTCGTACTGAAGTCTTTACCACCTGCGTGAGAACATGAGCGAAGTCAAAGCCAAAATTCTGAAACAGCTTGATGAACTCAAAGAGCAGGCCGTAATCTCGGGAGATGTGAATAGTGTCGTTGAGGCCAGTAAACTCAGCGCCCTAGTCGAAACCGAAGGCGCCAAGATCGTTGAGAAGCCTGCGTACAGGATCCACATGGACAAATGCCTGCTCGAAGGACCGAGACCTAAAACCCAGGAAGAAGCCCGCGAAAAGATGAAACAGTGCGCCAAGCAATACGAAGAAATGACGGAAGAAGAGAAACAAAAACTAGGAAAAGAATTAGAGGCCAGAGAAGTTTAGAAGCCTACTTCCCTGCGCAACTTCTAGCCGCTGCCGCGAAAGCTGTTCTGACTCCTGCTTGGTTTCCAGGTTTCTTGCCTGAAAGCGCTGTAGCAATACACGACCTGAAGGTAATCAGGCGTGCGGAAGTGGCGATGGTGTGCTTCGATCGGTAATAGGGAGGCTGTTGGATGCAGCCTGCTTTATGGCACTTTGGATCAACGGGCTTCTGCATGGCAGCAACCATTGCAAACGCTGACTTACCCATGTTCTCACCAAGAGGTAACTGTTCCACCTCGAATATAAGTGAGGTTGAGAACTTGAAACAAAAGGC
>JAHEME010000522.1 GCA_024643825.1 Chloroflexota bacterium
ATCCATGTACCAGGGAAGCTTCCTGTTGGGAAACAGCATCGGCCCAGTCGTGGGCGGATACACAGCACAGTTCCTCGACTACCGCGCCCCTTTCTTCATCTTTGCTGCGCTGGCTCTGCTGGTCGCTATCTGGATGTGGGTGCGCCTGCCAGACCCACGCAGGCAGAATGGGCCCAGCACTGATATTGTGCAAGAACCCAAAACCCGACCGGGTTTCCTGCTTTCGCTGCGCAGTATGCTTGGCAAGCCAGGTGTCATCCTGGTGTCGCTGATCGGTCTATCGGCAGCCTACACGCGGGCCGGGACGCGCAATATGGGGTTGCCCCTGTTGGGAGAAGACATCGGGTTGAGCACAGGAGAGATCGGTTTGATGCTTACGATCGTCTTCATCGCCACTGTGATCGTCGTCTTCCTGGCAGGCACGCTGTCAGATAGCGTCGGCCCAAAGCGGATCATCACGCCAAGCTGGATCATTCTGACACTGGGGATGGTGATCCTGGCGTTGGCTCCGGGCTACTGGGGCTTTATGGCTGGTGCAATCGTGTTCGGGCTGGCTTCCGGGTTAAGCACGCCGGTGCCAATCGCCTATATCAGCAAATCGGTGGATGATGATTCGCAGGGAATGGCGCTTGGTGTGTACCGCACCTTCAATGATGCGGGGATTATCATAGGCCCACTCGTGATGGGCTGGATCGCTGATCAAACGAATATATCAACCGGAGTCATGGTGAACGCCGCTTTCGTGCTGTTCGTGGCGGTATTATTCTTCATCCTGGCCCCGCCAACGGAAGAAGAGCGAGTCCGTCACAGCGTTTGAGCCACCCCCTCGCTCTGGCTGATCAGCAAATCCATAGCGGCGGTAGTACCGCCCTTTGTGAACGGGATATCAGCCAGGGCGAGTCCCATCTCGACGCCGGACAGAGTGCCCATCAGCATCAGGTCGTTGAAATCCCCCAGGTGCCCGATTCTGAAGACACTTCCCTTGACCTTACCCAACCCCGACCCAAGCGACATGTTGAACCTATCCAGGATGATCTTCCTGAGATGATCGGCGTTGCATCCATCCGGGACACATACGGCGGTCAGCGAACTGCTGTAGGCCAGCGGATCGGCGCATTGCAGGTCAAGACCCCAGCCAGCGACGGCGTGGCGAGTCGCTCCGGCGTGACGATCATGACGCGCAAAAATAGCATCCAGCCCTTCTTCGAGCAGCAGGGTCAAAGCCTCACGCAAACCGAAGAGAAGGTTCGTGGCCGGGGTAGTGGGAAAGAAACCGGATTGGTTGAGATCAATGTGCCTTTCCCAATCCCAGTAGGAGCGGGCCAGACCCGCTGCGCGAGCCGCATGGTGTGCTTTCTCACTAACCGCGTTGAAACTCAATCCCGGGGGCACCATCAGTCCCTTCTGTGAACTGGCGACAGTGACATCGACACCCCATTCGTCGTGGCGGTAATCCATCGATCCCAGGGAGGAGATGGTGTCCACGAGAAGCAGGGCGGGGTGGCCCACCTGATCCATCACCTTACGGATCAGGTCTACCCGGCTGAAGACGCCCGTCGAGGTTTCGTTATGAACAACCGCGACTGCTTTGAAGGTATTCCCGTCGTCTCCAGCCAGCCGATCTTCGAGCGCCTGCAGATCGACTCCATGACGCCAGTCGCCGGGCACGAAATCCACAATCAGCCCCAGCCGAACGGCGATGTCACGCCATAACGTGGCGAAATGCCCGGTCTCGAACATGAGAACATGGTCTCCCGGTGACAGGGTATTGACCAGTGCGGCTTCCCAGGCCCCACTGCCAGAGGCGGGAAAGATCACGACAGGGCCTTCAGTCTGAAATATGTGCCTGAGACCATCCTGAATCTCCAGTGTGAGCTGCGCGAATTCCGGGCCTCGATGATCAATCGTGGCCTGGCTCATAGCGCGCAGGACTCGCTCCGGGATATTGGTTGGCCCAGGGATTTGAAGAAAATGACGTCCGGTATGGTGATGCATTGTCACGCCTCCACGAAATGAATCGCTGGCGATATTGGCCTCTAGATCACAGCATTTGAACTGACCAGACCGAGCGCATCCAGTTCACGTCTCATACCATCCTGTTCATCGGGTGTTAGTGGTACGAGGGGTGGACGAACCGATCCCTGTGGAAGGCCCATAAGTTCCAGCCAGGCTTTGAGATAAGCGATGGGTACAATGCCGCGTTCTGACGCGGCGCGTACCCACTTCTGATAAACATGCCGGTGAGGATCGAGGCTGCGCTGAACTTCCCATGCCCCATCTATATTCCCCGCATCGGCCCGTGCCGTATATTCCAGTACCCGGCGATCCTCCGGGGTCTGAAATAATGCCAGCGTAAGCGTGGACATCAACGCTGGGAAACCGTGATCGAGGTGTAAATTCAGCCAATCTGTCTCAGAGGCATCGGTTACAACGATGCGGTCACCTGCCAGCCGTTGGACTTCGAGTATATGTTCCTCATCTCTGGGATTCTTGATCCCACAGACGGTGTCGATATCGGCCAGTCGGGCGATGAGCGATGGCGAGAGGCAGTACCCGGAATAGCGGGTGTTGAATAGAAATAGGGGGACTGATGATGCCGCCCGAATTTGGCGATACCAGTTCTCAACCAATTCATCGGCGGGAGCAGTAGGCAGGTAGGGATTCATGACGATGGCAAAGTCGATCCCGATATCCTGCGCATGATCGCACAATTCGATCACCTCGGAAAAGACATGATGACCAGTATGGGCGATCAGCGGGATACGCCCGGCATTCTGCTCGACGACCAGTTCATGGACGCGCTTGCGCTCGGCCACTGTCAGCGCCCAGAACTCTCCCATGACGCCGCCGCAGTAAATGCCATCCACTTTCAAGCCATCGATATAGTATTCCACAGAAGCGCGCAGCGCCTCTTCATCAATGATCCCCGACTCTGTAAAAGGCGTCGGGATGGCAATCCAGAGGCCGCGCACCTTTTCTCTGGCAAGCTGCTTGGCAGGACTCAGTGTAGACGGCAACATTGCTTACCTCCTGAAAGAATACCAGTTAGCAGGTAACGGCTCGGCGGTCAACCGCCGGATGCTGCGAGATCTGTTGCAGATATACTGAAAACGGTCACAAACTTCGCTCTTTCAAGGAACGAAAAACTGTGGTTAGTGCCCGCGCGCAGTATAGCAAAGCAGCATCATATGGTCTGGCGCAGCGAACCCTTACCCCACGCTGATCTGCGGAATCACT
>JAHEME010000523.1 GCA_024643825.1 Chloroflexota bacterium
ATATTCTAATCGTTTTAAGCCACCTAGAATGACCGGGGTTGCATCACGAGGGCCAACATAGCCAACGATTCCACACATGCTGATTTTTCCTTTCACGGAGATGGCAATGCCCCAACAGAGGAAACACACCACTGCGGGAAATATACAACCATCCGTTGAGCTTTAGTGAATGTCTGCCACGACCATCCAGGTTGGTCCGACCGTTGCCGTTCGGATTTGGTGGATTGGCCCAACTCAATATGGGGAAAAGCTTAGGACGGTGGTTCGTCCTGACGGCATCCGCTGATCTCTCGATTTTCGGCAGCAGAACTGCGCTGCCTTAGGCTCGCTGTGCGGCGAGCAACCGTCACCTCGTCAGCCTGCATTTCTACAGGCCCATGCGCTGGCTATTCCCTAGCTTGTATCTATATCTTCGATAGTCACCTCCTCGTACCAGACAATCGTAGTATAACAGCAGTAAATTCCATCTGCCATCAAGATGATCTGCTAAACAGGGTTATCGCATCAAATCTGATACGACTCGATGATTGTACTCAAGCAGATTACCCTGCGCTGCGATTTGCGACCAGTTATGATATCATTACAAACGAACTCAGGTACAAAACGAATTTTGATTCGATAACCCTGGATGATCTGCTAAAGATACTTCTCCACAGCCCAACCACCATCTCTTTGAATAGTGTTTGCTGAAATGAGTTGCCCACTTGTCGGATGAAAATACAGGGCAGGCTGTCCATAAATGAGATCGATAAGATCGCCCATCATATCGACCAACGCAACAGGGCGGTTCAGAGCGTGTGCAATATCCATTGGGGACTTATCATCGAGCGCGATACCATCTGGGTGATCAAACATCACTCTGGGCAGCACAACAATGTCACCAAGCTCAACATTGTGTAGTTGAGCAATAACATCTGCCCCCATTAACAATCCAGCAACAGTAATGGACTCACCAAGCTGTGTGTTGGTGATTGGCACTACTTCGGTATCCACTTTACTTAGCATCGCGAATTCACTCGCAAAACCTTGCAAAGTCGGTGCGAATAATGTCGCCGTCGCCAGCGTTATCTTCTTTACTTTGGTTTCTTTCCCAAGTTCAGATTTTACTCCCTCCCAATCGCTGATAAAACGACGCACCTGCCCCAATCCATTCTCGGTGAGATCAAAGCCATCGTAAGCACTGACCGTTGGAATCTCATACCCAGCAACCAGATACCATTCATCGGTTGCGTATACAAATTGAATGCCAAACTTCTTTTGATACTCCTGCTGCCAACCTGAACAGAGATCCAGAATGTGCTCCGATTCTTCTGGTGTATTGGGGCGAAGGCCGTACTTATGCTGCTTTGTCAACCCAATAGGTACTATACTGACAGTTCGTACGCCAGGATATAGTGAGGCTAGGTCGCTCACGGATCGTTCGAGTAACGCCCCATCATTGACTCCAGGGGTTACCACTATTTGCGTGTGAACCTCAATCCCTTCTGATACTAGCCAGTCCAGCTGTTCCAGAATGTCGGGGGCATGCACATTCCGCAAATAGGCCCGCCGCGCCTCCATGTCTGTGACATGCACGGACACATACAGAGGGCTGAGATGCTGTTCAACGATCCGCCACTCATCATGCTCGGAGAGATTGGTCAAAGTCACGTAATGTCCGAACAAAAAAGAGTAGCGGTAATCATCATCCTTGATATACAACGTGCGTCGGAAACGTGGAGCCATCTGAAGAACGAAGCAGAATTCGCATAGATTGTTGCACCGGCGAATGTCAATATCGAAAGTCGGGTGCTCGAACTCAAGGCCAAGCGGCTGCATATCATTCCGCACGCCTCTAAGGGTCAATTGCTGCGTTCCGCGCTGGATCAGCAATTCAACCTGATACTCAGCCGCGTAATACTGCACATCGATGACATCCTCAACTTGCTCTCCATTAACAGCCAGGAGTATGTCGCCTGAACGCACTCCAATATGAGATGCAAGGCTCTTTGGGGCAACTTTCATGACTAAGCCACCTCGAATCTGACTCTCGTCATGGTTCATGATGAGGTTGTGTTCTCAATAAGGGGCAAACGCCCGATTGTCACGCGCTTTGATTCAAGTACACGTCTCGGTAGCCGAGTAGTAACTGGCGTCCAGGGAAAGTCGAAATCGAGAAACTCTGTGGTCGCTCGATCCAGCTCGGAATAGCAGCCCCTGAGTTCTTCCGGCAGGAGTTCCGCAATTCGATACATTGCTTCATCGGTCATTGCACGAAAATGCTCACGAGGAAGCTTGCCGCCTTCCTGTTTGAAACGGAATGGCCTTCCGAACTGAACATACACTTTTGTTCGCCTGTATTCCTGGAGCCAGGTTCTTGGAAATCCACGTGATCCCCAGATCGCAACCGGCACAATCATCGCATTCGTCTTAACGCCCATATAGGCGGTGCCTTCCTGACCTTCAATTAACCCGGATGGACTTCGTGTGCCTTCTGCATACAGCATGACAATTGAACCGCTATTCATATGTTCAAAAGCGAGTTTCAGTGCCTTGAGATCCGCTTCTCCGCGATTGACACGTATCGCCCCCCAATGCCGCACGAAGTATCTCAACACGGGCTGCTCAAAGGCTTCGGTCTTTGCCAGCGGCACAATATCTCGATCAGGAAAGAATGAAATGATAATTCCAGGATCAAGAGCCGCGATGTGATTACCCATCATCAGGACGGGATTTTCAGACGGAATATTTTCCCACCCGGCTACGTGAAGTTTGATCCAGAAGCGGTATGTAATATTCCAGATTCCCCACCGAAAAATCGCTCGACGCCAGTCATGGAGAGATTCTGTCAAACGCTGAGACTCACCCATCTACTCTCTCCCCAGAAAGATTTCCCGAACTATTCCGTGCTTCTACCAATGCCATGACCTGTAATAGAACGGAGGCAGGAGGCAATGCAGTGGTGTCCATTTGAATGGCATCTTCAGCGGGGCGCATAGGCGCAAGCGTTCGTCGGCTGTCTTTTGCATCTCGGCTTTGCATCGCCGCAAGAACTTCCTCATAGGTTTCCTTATGCCCATCCAATTGCCGATCTTGCCAACGACGACGTGCCCGTTCTTCAACCGAAGCATTCATGTAGATTTTCAAATCTGCATTTGGGAGAACGACTGTACCAATATCGCGACCAACCATAACAACATGGCCTCGCTCGCCTATGCGCCTCTGTTGGCGTGTCAGGGCCACCCTGACACCAG
>JAHEME010000524.1 GCA_024643825.1 Chloroflexota bacterium
CCCCGAACCGTTGCGCCCCAGAATGGCGACAAGTTCGCCGTCATGGATGTCCAGAGAAACTCCGTCCAGCGCTTTCTTCTCCCGCTCATAGGCGTAGGACACAGCCTGTATTGTGATGATCGGTTCGCCAGTGGGCGTGGTTGTGTTGGAAGGGGAGGGCGCTGCCATGCTGCCTAGGCGATATCGCTCCGCCAGGGCCTGATGAAACTCGTCAGGATGAAGCAGTGTAGGGCTGAGATCCATTGAATCAGCGAGGCGGGAAAGAGCGGGGCGGGTGAAGACATGGGGGATATCCCCCGCTGTCAGCACATTAGCGACGGTGTCATCGCGCACAATCCGTCCTTTATCGAGCACAATCACACGTTCTACGAAGGGCAGTACATCTTCAAGGGCGTGCTCCACAAGGATCAGAGTCTTGCCTCGCTGGCGTGCGACTTCGATGACCAGTTTGAGGACGTGCGCCTTCCCCGCGGGATCGAGGTTCGCCAGTGGCTCGTCCATCACATAGATCTCAGGGTGCATGGCGTAGATGGCGGCGATGACACACGCCTGCTGCTCGCCGCCCGACAGGCTGTGCGGCTCGCGATCTTCGTAACCACCGAGACGGGTGGCCTCAAGAGCCTCTGTGACACGCCGCTGAATCTCCTCCCTCGGGATGCCGAGGTTTTCCGGGCCGAAGGCGACTTCGTCCGCAACGCTGGCGGTGACCAACTGGCTTTCCGGATCCTGAAATACCATGCCGACCAGCGAGGCCAACCCGCCGATGCGAGCACGCTTGACGTGATGACCGCGCACAAGGACTTCCCCGGTCAGTTCGCCGTTATGGTAATGGGGGACGATCCCGTTGATGCAACTGCACAGTGTTGTTTTGCCGCTGCCTGCCGGGCCTGTGATCAGGACAATCTCTCCACGTTGCAGAGACAGGTTGATGTCCTGGAGGGCGAACGTGGTAGAACCTTCGTATTGGAAGGATACGTTTTGGAATTCGATATCGGTTTCCATGAACAGCTTTCAGTCAGGGAGGGTCCAGGATGCACGCCTTATTTGCATGCACCCTGGACCGCTCAAACGATTCAAATGACTGTGTGGGAACTGCTCACGAGCTTACCACAGCGGACGGCGATAGCGGTCCGGCAAGGCGGCCATGATGATGGTCGTAACCACGGTAGTGATAATCGCCTCTGGAGCAGCGCCTGCTTCTAGTGCGCCCAGTAAAGCGACAAATCCACCGTATTCAGGATCAGGATAGAAGATGATCAGGCCCACGACAAACAGCGGCACGACGATGATGAAGTAATAGCCAAGAACCTGCAAGGCCCACAGTGCGAGACGAACCACGTTGTTCTCGCGGAAGCGCCAGCTCAGATTCTTGTAGAGGAAGCCATTATAGATGCCACCCACAATGTGGGCGAGGAGACTGGCAAGTGGGATGCCAGGCTCGGCGATGCCGGCGAGGATGCCGATCACGATGCCGCCGATAGGCCCGGTGAGCGCCGCGCCCGTAGTGGTGAAGATTTCACGCGGGTCGGTGACCACCGGTGTGCCGGGGATCGGAATAGTGATCCCGGCGAGCACAAGTGCAAGGGCGGCACCGCCAAAAGCCGCCGCTACGCCAACCTGCCGGGCCGACAATATCGGCTGACGGTCAGCCTCGATGCTGGGGGATTGGTCGCTCATCGTATTCACTCCTGTGCAGAAGGGTCATTGCCAGAGATAACCCGATTCCGGTCGATTGGTTGCGCCTTTAATCACAGAATCGGCCAGATGCTGGGAAAAAGGAACGCCCGCCGATTCGCGGGCGTTGTTGATTCCGATCGGGTTAGGCGTAGCGGATTGGGCTGGGGCGGGCGATCTCTCGGTAGAAGAGCAGGGTGAGCACAGGCCAGACCAGGAAGTGAGCGAGCATGTCGAGGGCCATCAGGGGCAGCAAGGCTCCCTGAAAACCGATAATCAGACTGACCCCCACGCCAGAGAGGGCCACACCCAGCACGCCGATCAACACCGCCGCGAATTGTGATAGTCCGGCTGCATTGACGCCTTCTTTCAGCAAGCGCGCAGCGAGGACAAGCAGCACAAGGCCACATACGATCAATACGGCAGCGGCTACGATAGAGAGAATCCACTGGGGCAGCGGAGTCTCTGCCGAGAGGATCGGCGGGTTGAAGTAGGCAATCGAGGCATCATACAGGGCCATCCCGACCATATCTGCCATCAGATAGAGGAGAAGGCTGGCAGATATCACGCGCACCAGCCCATGTAACCCGGCAACCCCGAAACGCCATTCGAGCAGGCGGCGATAGATGTTCAGCACGATGATCGTCGGAATAAACAGGGCTACGTTCGCTGCGATCAAGAACGCAGTCTTGGTTGCATGGGTAAAGGTGGGCAGCAGAGCATCGTGCAGCATGGGGACGATCATCAGGGCAATGATATTGAACATAGAAAGCAGCGCCGCCAGGCGGTACGACCACCGACCGAGGTGCGCATCACGCAGCGCACGGTTCACCTGAGAGGCCGAGCCAAGCGCATCGAGCGTCGCCTTCTGCGCCTCTAGCAGGGCTTGACCCTCCGCGATGCGTTCGGCGACGCCATCAGCGAAGTGCGCGTCGAATTCGGCGGCAGAGGTACGGTTGACATCGTGGGGCAGGCCGTCAAGAGCGATCTCCCGCCAGTTTGCCAGCATAGGAGAAGGATGTGTGTTGGTCATGAGACGTCTCCGAGAATCAGGTTCATGGCTCCGGTGTAGGTTGCCCACTCAGCGCGCTCGGATGCGAGCGACTTCCGCCCGGCATCGGTGAGGCGATAGCAGCGCCGTGTGCGGCCTTTTTCCTGCGATTCGTACGCTTCGATCAAGCCCTGGCCTTCAAGAGAATGAAGCATGGGGTAGAGAGTACCTTCGGCGAAATCGAGCACACCTTCCGAGCGACGCTTGATCTCGCTGGCGATCTGGTAGCCGTGACCCGGCTGCTCGGCGAGCAGGTGGAGGATCAACAGCGGAAGCCCGCCTTTGATGTTCATGGGATTACCTTCCTGTTGTGATAGTGATTCTCATGCAAGTGCTCGATATGCAGGAATCCGATGTATTGAGACCAGAATACATCGGATTCCTACATATGTCAAGCGGGGAGAAAACGATTCAGTCGGTTTCGACGCGGCGGCCCTCTCCGAGTACGGTACTCAGAACCATGCTGACAATGCTCACGACTAGCGAACCCCAGAAGGCAGGC
>JAHEME010000525.1 GCA_024643825.1 Chloroflexota bacterium
GTGACATGCGGCTCAGGATGTTCTCTTCTGACCCGGCGATGTCGATGCGGATGGTGCGGGGCGGTTGAACGGTTTGCGGTGATGGACGAAATCCAAGTGTCGCGAGAGTCTGCTGGAACTGTGGGGAGTCGTCTTCGGCGGGTTCGAGTTTCAGGGCGAAGGCTCCGCGCGCTCGGACTGCCGGATGAAGGGCCGACATCAGGGCATCGACGGCTGCTGAATCAGACCAATCAACTACCGGGCCGCGTGGCACGTAGGCAAGCGTTCCCGGCAGGCGCAATGGCAGGGGGCGATGGAGCACGAGCGCCCCTGCGCGAATCGCGCCATCCTCGTCAGTCAGGGCTACGATCTGGTCACGCCAGCCGAAGGCGCGCTTCAATGCGCCCCATGCGCTGGTTTGCAGCATGTGACCGTCACTGCAACCCACAAACTGATCCCAGGATTCAGCATTAGGCTGGATAATCTGAACGTTCACGCAGGCTCCTTCAACTTCTGTGCGAAGGGACATTATAACAGGATTGCGGCTGCCAGTCGGTCTCTACTGTTCCCAACGTGCTTTCATCCGATCATCCTACAGGTTGCATTGGATGCGTTGTATGTTACCATGTCTACAAACCGATGTGACCACGAGGAGTGAGCATCATGCGTACGTCAGCAGTCGCAACGATCCGCAATTTACTTGTTGGAAGTCTTCTCTGGGCTGTGCTGGCGGGATGTGCGCTGCTCCAGCCGAAGGGCGAAGTTGTGCCCCCCCCACCACCGACAGATCAGGAATCGCAACCACCCACCGAGGTTCCACCTCTAGCCCCCACCGAAAAGCCTGAGACAGGTGGTGGCGGGGCGGGAACCGCAGGCCCCGGCGAGATTCTGTTTGTGCGGCAGGGGCAGATCTGGGCGATTGCGTCGGATGGATCGGACGAGCGCGCCCTTTCGCCGACGGGGTTTGACAGCGTGATCTACGATCTAGCGCTTTCCCCGGATGGGCGATATCTGGCGTTTACCATCAACGCGGCGGAGGTCGATGTGCTTGACCTGCAACAGGGGACGATGGACACTATTGACTCTGCCGCAGGGCAGGGGCGCGTGAGTGCGCTGGCGTGGATGCCTGACAGCGCGGCGCTGCTGTATCACAAGCTGACGCTCGACCCAACCACCTCGATTCCCGCGACCAGTAGCGTTTTGCGCAGTGCTATCCCGGTCAGTGGAGCGCCGGAGACAATTCTCGAATCCGACCTCGCCAGCGGCCCGGTGGTTTACCCGGAGTTTGCGCTCTCGGATCAACTGGTTGTACAGGAGCAATCGCCCGGTGCGGGTGATCTGGGTCAGTGGTTCCTGCGGACGTTTGCCGACGGCAGCCAGATTCCGCTGCAAGACGGCTTCAGCGTGCTGGATTTCTCTCCCAATCATCAGCAGATCCTTCTCTTCCGGCAGGCGGATTTTGCTGCTGCCCCCGGTGGGAGCGTCCCGATCTACTCAGCTGAGTTCAGCCCGACGGAAGGGGCACTTAACCCGGTGCAGATTTCCCCGGTGGGCGAAACTGCGGTTTACAGCACTGCTCGATTTTCGCCGGATGGAAGTGAAATCCTTGCCCTGCGTCAGGATGTTTCCGCGCCCGATCAGCCCGTACAACTAGCCCTCGTCACCCAGATCAGCAGCGGTAATTATATTGTGACTCCGCTGGCGCTTCCGGAAGGACGCGGCGTGGTGGGCTTCAACTGGCGGGGCAATGACAGTGCAGTCCTCGAACTCGTCGCTGTTGAAGGCGGGGAGTCGGAACTGTGGGTGCTCTCGCTGCGTGAGGGGGGGACGGCTGTACAGATCACGACCGGAGGATTCCCACTGGTCATCAACACACCCTGATGTTGAGGCTGGTAGGGAGATGTTTTTCAGCCAGAGCCGGATGCTTTGGGATGAACAGCAACTGATTCCTGTTGCTATCAAGTATCCTGAATGTTATACTAGCGTCCGGCTTCACAAATAGACGCAAGACTTCCTTTTTCTGTTCGCAGACTGCCCGTGCTAAAGGAGATTCTCCTGTGAGCGAGTGGACGTTCATCGCACTACTCTTTATCATTTCGCTCGCGTTCCCTGCTGTCCCGATTGTGGCAGGGCGCATCCTCGCACCGCATAAGCCCAATAAGATGAAGAACAGCATTTACGAATGCGGCGTGGAAACCGTGGGCGATACCTGGGTGCAGTTCAAGGTTCAGTATTACATCTTCGCCCTGGTGTTTCTGGTCTTTGATATTGAGGCCGTGTTCATGTTCCCCTGGGCTGTGGCCTATAACCACCTCGCCCTCTACGGCGTGATCTCAGGGGTTATTTTTGTCGCGCTCCTTGCCGAAGCCCTGATTTATGCGTGGCGAAAGGGCGTGCTGGAGTGGGTTTAGTCTGAACAACATGAGCTGATAACCGGATCGGTTATCGGCTTTTTTGTGCCACCCGTCAACGATGGCTGCTCCCCACTGACGTTCGCATAGTAGGGGGAGGGCTGGTAGGAGTATTCTGGCATGGCGGATGTATTTCAAACGATTTACACATTTCTGCTGAGTCTTCTGGTCGATACGCTGCATGCAAGCCCGATGCTTGCTGATGGCATCCTCCAGTTTCTGGCGGCATTTTTCGTCGCCAACTTCGTGCTGCTGATCCTGATCTTCAACATCTGGTTCGAGCGTAAGGTGATCGCCCGGATGCAGGATCGGATCGGGCCGAACCGGGTCGGGCCGTGGGGGATTCTCCAGACGATTGCTGACCTCGCCAAGCTGCTGACCAAAGAGATCATCATCCCGGATGGGGCGGACCTGATCCCATTCATGTTCGCGCCGATTCTCTCGGTGGCAAGCGTGATTTTGATCTGGGCTGTCATCCCGTTCGCGCAGAGCGCCATTGGCACAGACCTTAACATCGGGGCACTGTACTTCGTTGCTGCTGGATCGCTGGGTATTATGTCGATCCTGATGGCAGGATGGGCCAGCAATAACAAGTACGCGCTGCTGGGGGCTTTCCGTGCGGTGGCGATGCTGGTGAGCTACGAAGTGCCGATCATCCTGATGCTGCTCATCCCCGTGCTGCTGGCGGGCACGATGGCGATGAACGTCATTGTGAACTCGCAGCGCGTGTGGTATGTGTTCGCGGTTCCGGTGGCGGCGTTGATCTTCTGGATCGCCAGTGTAGCGGAGGTAGGGCGCACGCCCTTTGACCTCCTTGAAGCGGAGTCGGAGATCGT
>JAHEME010000526.1:0-2701 GCA_024643825.1 Chloroflexota bacterium
GAGATCCAATCTCTTCCTCGCCCTCTACAATCATCTTCACGTTGACTGGAAGAGTTTCCTGCGTGCTTAAATAGGCTTCCAGGGCCTTAATGTGCAGAAACATCTGCCCCTTATCATCGCTTGCGCCACGCGCATAAATCTTCCCATCCCGGATGGAAGGCTTAAACGGAGGTGTATCCCATAAGTCTACGGGATCAACTGGCTGCACGTCATAGTGCCCATAAACCAGCACAGTCGGAACAGCCTCCCGTGCCTGCATCCATTCGCCGTACACAACCGGATTTCCCTGTGTTTGCATGATCTGTACATCATTCAAACCTGCGTTCACCATATTGCGCGATATCCATTCCGCAGCACGTTCGATGTCTGGCTTATGCTCACTAAGTGTACTGATGCTTGGAATGCGAAGAAGATCGAATAATTCTTCTGTAAATCGGTTTCGGTTTGTTTCTGCATACTGCAATACGTCTGCCAGCATGGAGCCTCCTGGAAACTTTTTCAGAACTCAGGCAACACAAAACAATACATCAATTTCCAACTTCTTCTGATAGTGCATTTAGATTATTGAATGCCAAACAGAGGCTCATCGAAACTCTTGTCCTAATTGTGTTTGCCGCTGTTCCGCACTCGATTCACCCCGCGAGGAATACGAAGATAACACGCAAAACATACGGGTTCAAATAGTCTGGAGAGGCAGTCGATCCGATCAGGGCAAGTCGGGTACTCGACTTGCTCGGTTGCATGGGGTAAGAATCCGCTTACTGATAAACGGGTGGGATAGGGATTCGTGTAAACCATGTCGCATATACCCAGATACCGATCAGCGTCGCGAGCATATACAGGGTGTAGGCGAGGCGCATGAACCCTTTGTAGTTGTTGAACTGAAGGAATTTTGGAACAAGCTTATTCCCTCGAAGGACAACGAAAACGCCGAAGAGTAACGCAGCACTACCAATGGTGGCATGCAGTGTAGTAATGATATAGAAATAGTTTGGTCGAGGCCCTCCAACATCACGGGCGACAAAATCGCGATACGGCAGCACCATGAGCCATAGAACCAATATGAGGTTTATAGCTGCGGCTGATGTTTGCACCCAGCGATGGGCCTGGAACTTCTCCATTCGTGCTAACACAAGACCGGTCGTAAATAAGGCAGCCACAATCACTGCTAGCACAAGTGTCATATCAGCTGCAAAGTTAGCGTTCGTCCCCAAAAATCCTGGACTATGCAAAAGCTCCGTCATTGCCATCTCCTCCTAAAGAGTGGATGATCCCTGATCAACCAGGAATCGTTTGCCTCAGTGTAGTCAAATCCATTGGCAAGACAAGCAGTCAGGGGTTGGAGCTTAAACGATACAGAAGAAATGTTTGCTGCCCAAAACGATCCCGTGTTTCCAGCGCGAGGGCCGCGGAATATCCAGACCGTGTAACCGATGCAATTATCTCAGATGTGCTTTGCCAGGCGGGTAACACGAGATATCGATGCTCGCTGCCATGTCCGAACAGTATCAAGTCGTCCTGAATGGCAGAGGGAGAAGAAATCGGAGCAAGGTAAATCTCATAATCAAACATATAGTATTGGAGCGTCCATCCTAGGGAATCATAGTATAGAACCGTCCCCCAAGGTTCATTATGTAAGTACAAAGCAATTTCATCAATGCCGTCATAGCTACCGTGATCGCCTCCAACCGTTATCGTATTGGATGAGGTAAATATCGCTGGAATGAACAGCATCGCCAGCAAAAGAATTGGGGCAACTTTCGTAATTACTTTGTCTTGCTTAGTCGTCGCTGCACGAATTAACATAAGGGATTTGTCGAGAGTGCGCCCCGTCAATACTGCCATTATGGGCAAGATCGGCAGCAGGTAGCGATCAAATACAGGGAACGCAACGAGCCAGCACATTGCCAGATAAGCTACTAAGTAGGTGACCAGAAAAAGTGCTGAGATAGTTTTACGATCTGTGTGACGGGCTGATTTAGCATCCCGTAGGCCCTGCCCCAGGAGGGCAACGACGATTGCGCCCGTTGTTGCTGGATTACCAGCTAGGTATCGAGCACTGAACCACCACTCTTTGATTCTGGAGAATGTTTCAGCGCTCCGAATCAAGCGATGCGGATTGTTAGATTCAATGCCAGCGGTCCAGAAATCTACGGAAACGTGGCGATTCATATCCCACAGAACTAGCAAGGAAACAACCGCACTGGCTCCCACTACGAACTGCCCGATCCATTGCAAGAATTCCATCCGATGTGTTTGCCTGTTTACACACCGCACAAGGCCGCACCCAAGAACCATCGGCGCGAAAAACACCGCATTCTGCTTGGTTGCCAGCGCCAATCCATAAAGGACTCCTCCCCACCCCCATTTCCGTGAATTAACCGCAATTAGAGATGCAAGAAGCCACATGGTAAGCTGTGGATCGGCAAATACCGTTGGGGCAAAAGCAATGCCAAACGGAGAAAGTGCCATCATTAGAGTACTCAGTAAGACACTGCGCTTCCGCCGCCAGAGTGACAGTGCTAACCTGTATGTAAGCGCCACGCTGATGATACTGGCGAAAAGATCGGGGAGTCGCGCGGACATTTCATCAGTCCACGAGAGCGCGATCCCAGCGGCAGTCATGTAATAGAAGAGTGGGGGTTTGTCTACGAGAAGATGTGTCTGGTTCAGCCAGGGATCATGGCCCGTGATGATCAGT
>JAHEME010000526.1:2711-3221 GCA_024643825.1 Chloroflexota bacterium
TCGATTGTCGGTAAGGGGAGCAATACGAAGTGCGGCTCCCAGAAGGAGCATTCCGGTTACTACAGCAAGATGAAAGATCGAAATGGGTCTGGAACGTTGTTCAATCAAAGAAGCGGTATTTTAGAAGTGCCCACATAGCTGGGAACGCATCCCACCCTGAAATCTTTTTGCCCTCATCGTACTCACGTCCGTAATAGGAAATTGGAACCTCGAATATTCGATAGCCCCGTTTCGCGATCTTTGCGGTAATTTCAGGTTCTAACTCAAAACGCCGGGATCGCAGTGGCATACTACGCACAACGTCAGCACGAAAACACTTGTAGCAGGTCTCCATATCGGTAAGATCAATGTTGTAGAGAATGTTCGTCATCAACGTGAGCAGCATATTCCCTACGCGATGCCAAAAGTATACTTTGCGTGCAGGCCCTCCAATGAAACGAGAGCCATAGACGACGTCGGCCCGCCCTTCTTCGATTGGTTTAACAAGCTTGGAATAATCACGGGGGTCAT
>JAHEME010000527.1 GCA_024643825.1 Chloroflexota bacterium
GTAAGGATGAGAACGGAAAGAAGATCGATCTGTGCGATCCTCGCGACAGCAGCAAGGGCGGCGCGAACCCCGCTGTGATGAAGGTTGGCATTGATCCTATCGGGGGAACCGATTGGCAAAGCCCCAACATTGTCTGGTCACAGGAATACAACATTCACGATGTGTATCAGCAGATCTACGTACAGGCGAGAGCCAGAGGGGGCATCGTGACGGTGTTTACCTATACGACCTTTGCATTCCCCGCTGCGGTGAATAACGTATACTGGGATGATGCGGCGCTTTATCTCACTGCTGCACCGACTGCTACCACACAGCCCCAGCTTTCAACACCCGCTCCTACACGGAGGCCTACGCTGACACCAGCCCCTCTCAAACCAACGCAGAGTTCGCTCGTGCCCGGGAGTGGTGGAGGGGGAAGCCCTGGCGGCAACCGTACAAGCGATGTGATTTCCCTTCCAGGGCTGATTGCCTCTCTGTTTGGGGCGGCGTTGTGGGCGATCCGCAACCGAGACAAACCTTCTGACGAAGATAGTCCCAGCAACGAAGCCTGATCTGTGTAAAAAGAGAGGGGGATGGCCTTTTCGCCTATCCCCCTCATAGTTGTCTATTCTTCCCACAGTTATCCTGGCAATATGGCCGCCTGCTTGATCTGCTGCACATAGTTCAGGATTTCCTGGGCGCTCTGGCGGGATGACTCCGCTTCCGGGCCGAGCATCTGAGTCAGTTCCTCGACGCGGCCTGCGCCTTCCAGCGGCATGACATCCGTGATGGTGCGCTTCCCTTCGATGCGCTTTTCCACTTTGAAGTGCGCGTCGGCAAAGCCAGCCAACTGGGGAAGATGAGTCACTACCAGCACCTGATGTTCGGTGGAAAGTGACCATAACTTCTGGCCGATCACGGCGCCAATGCGCCCGCCGATCCCGGAATCGATCTCATCGAAGATGAGGGTTGGGGTTTCATCCGCGCGGGAGAGAACCTCCTTCAATGCCAGCATGATGCGCGAAGTCTCACCACCGGAAGCAACTTTCGCCACCGGGTGAAGCGGCTCCCCCAGGTTAGGCGCAATCAGAAATTCTACCTGATCAATCCCCGTGGCATTGAACGCTACGCGGTAATCGCCTGCGGGTGCGCCGTTGGGATCATCACCCTGCTCAATCGAAACGCCAAAGCGAGCATCCTGCATCCGCAGGTCAGTCAATTCTGCTTCGATGGCGCGGGAAAGTCGATCCGCAGCAGCAATGCGCTCTCTAGAGAGCGAGGCTCCTTCGCGCCCAATCTCGGCTAATAAACGGGCTTCTTCGGCTTCGATCTCCTGGATGCGCTCGCCGCTGTGTTCAATCTGCTGAAGCTCTTTCGCTGCCTGTTCTCCGGCGGCAATCAGTTCTTCGATAGTCTCCGCGCCATATTTGCGTTTGAGGTTGGCGATCAGATCCATTCGCATCTCCACATCACGAAGGCGGGTTGGATCGTGCTCGATGCCTTCCTGATAATCGGCAATCGTGCGGGCCAATTCCTCCACCTGCACTGAAAGCGATTCGGCGAGGTCGGCAAGCTCCTGCGTGTTTGGATCATATTTCACCAGCTTGGCGGCGGCGGCTGCTGCCTGGCTGAGAAGATCGGCGGCAGAAGCGTGACCATCCGCCGACTCATAGATTGCCTGATATGCCTCCGCTGTGAGGTCGGCAAGCTGCTCGGCCCCACCCAGACGTTTGGCCTCCTGCCGGATGTCTTCATCTTCGCCGGATTTGAGCTTCGCCCCCGTGATTTCCTGCACCTTGAACGCCAGCATCTCTGCCTTCTGCCGCATCACCTGTTCGTTGGTGGTTAGTTCATGAAGTTCGCGGCGGATTGCTTCGACCTCACGCACCAGCTTGGAGAAGGCGCGCCGCTGATCCCACAGACCCCCGTAGCGGTCGAGAAGATCGATATGAGAAGCTGGCTTGAGCAGCGAGAGATGCTCGGTTTGTCCATGAATATCGACCAGCCCCTCGGCAACATCTTTGAGTACGTTGAGGTTCACGGTATGCCCATTCACCCGGCATACGGTACGACCACCCTTGCGGACTTCGCGCGTGAGGAGTAACTGATCTTCTGCTTCGCCCTCTATCGATTCCTGCGCGATGATCGCCTGAATTCGCTCCCGAAACGTACCGGGGGGAATCTCGAAGAAGGCTTCAATCACGGCGAGGTCGGCCCCACTACGTACCACGGTTGTATCCGCACGACCGCCTAATAGAAGAGAAACCGCGTCGAGGATAATCGATTTACCTGCTCCCGTTTCCCCGGTCAGCACATTGAAACCAGGCGAGAATGTCAGGTTCAATTCATCAATGATGGCAAAATTCTTGATCGTAATTTCCCGTAGCATACGTTGCATTGACCCTATTAAGTAACGATTTCAAATCGAAAGGATGGCTAACGCCCGAAGCGCAGCCGCCCAATCGCTGCGCTAACCGCCATGAATCCGTAGATGCCCCATCCAATGATGTTCCCACCAAGGAGCGCGACTGGCAGCACGAGCAATGCGCCGACGCCTACCCCGCCTGCAACGACCATCCATGTATAGCGGCTCCGCCGCCTGCTCACTGCCCGGTGTGCAATGTCTGCGATCAGTGCGCCAGCCGCCGAGCCAGCCCAGAAGGTGATGAACCATCCCCAGAAGCCCAGGCCGAGGCCAATCAATCCTACCAGCCCGCCCGCTATGGCTCCCAGAATGACACTGACCACACCCTGCACTACGACATCCATCGTTCCAGCATTATAAAATGCTGCCTGCTGCCCGCGCACACACTCCCGGCAGCGGTAGCCGACAGGTGTACGAACCGCACATTTGGTACACATGGGCCGACCGCACTTATTGCAACGCAGCGAAGTTTCAACCGAAGGGTGAACGGTGCAATAGAGGACGTCTACTTCTGAATCTATTCGTGATGGTGTATCGATCATATCTCGGTGCTCTGCAATTCTATTCTGTTTGATCGACCTGCTTTGGTTCCAGACGATCTAACAGAGTGTGATAAAAATAGGTACGTGATCCCAACCGTACGAAGCGGCTGGTATACTCGCTGGCCTGCACTTCAATGAGATCGCCATCCTGCATCTCGATCTCTAACTGCCCATCCACCGTCAGAATAGCCTGATGATCTGTCATGACGCGGACGCGGATCGTGGATCCTTCCGCCAGAACAATCGCGCGGTCGAGGGTCAGATG
>JAHEME010000528.1 GCA_024643825.1 Chloroflexota bacterium
GGCTCGGCTGTGCTGGGCGCGATCAAATATGCCAAAAAAGAGCAGCTTGGCGAAGATGCTACGATTGTCGTGCTCCTGCCGGATTCCGGCTCCCGCTATCTAAGCAAGGTCTTCAACGATGACTGGATGCGCGAGATGGGATTCTTCGGGCAGGTAGGCTGCGACGCCAGCATCGCTGAAGTGCTCAAGGTAAAACCCAAACAAGAGTTATTCAGCGTCCGCCCGGATGACGCGATGGTTACAGTCATCAGTCTGATGAAACAGCACGATATCTCGCAGGTTCCGGTAGTCAGCGATGGGGAACTTCTAGGAATCGTTCGGGAGCTTGACCTGTTGAATCATATGCTGATGGGCAGCCACGAACACACTGCCAGAGAGTCGATTGCGGAGATCGTTCAGCGTGACGTGAAGACGGTCACACCTGACGCATCGCTGGATCAGGTGATGGGGATGTTCGTCAAGGGCGGCGATGTGGTGCTCGTCGTTCCCGGCAACGGTCATAAGGGGTCAGGTGTGCTCGGTATCCTGACTAAGATCGACATTCTCGACTACGTCGCTACCTACTGCATGTAAGGTCATATCATGACAAACAACGCCAACCATCGCATCGAGACGATTGCCATCCACGCCGGGCAAGAACCTGACCCGACTACGGGCGCGATCATGACGCCCATTTACCAGACCTCGACCTATGTACAGAACGCACCGGAGGATCACAAGGGCTACGAATACAGCCGCACTGATAACCCTACCCGCAAAGCCTTTCAGGAGTTGATGGCCGGATTAGAAGGTGGGCAGTTCGCGCTGGCCTTCGCATCGGGCATGGCGGCCATCGATTCGGTGATGCGCCTGCTGAATCCCGGCGATCATACGATAGTCGGCAACGATGTATACGGTGGTACATTCCGCCTGTTCGATAAGATCCTCAGCCGCTACGGGCTGACCTTTACCTACGTGAACCCGGCCAACCTCGATGAAGTACAAGCAGCCATTCAGCCCGCCACGAAGATGATCTGGCTGGAGACGCCGACCAATCCAAACCTCGCGTTAGCGGATATTCAGGCCATCGCTGCGATGGCCCCCGATCACGCCTGGGTTGCGGTGGATAACACCTTTGCCTCGCCCTATCTGCAACAACCATTGGCGCTTGGCGCGGATATCGTCGTTCACAGCACCACCAAGTATCTGGGCGGGCATTCGGATGTGGTCGGCGGCGCGGTGGTGGTCAACGATGAAGCCATGTATCAGCAGTTGAAGTTCCTTCAGAATGCCATCGGCGCTGTCCCCGGCCCGCAGGATGTCTGGCTCACCATGCGCGGGATCAAGACGCTGCATCTGCGCATGGATCGCCACTCGCAGAACGCGCTCCAGGTGGCGCAGTTCCTCGCGGATCATCCGGCTTTCTCGGAGGTGATCTATCCGGGATTGGATACGCATCCTCAGCACCAACTGGCGCTGCGGCAGATGCCGCGCGGGCAGGGCGGCATGATCAGCGGGATCATGCACGGCGGCCCCGGCGTGGCCCGCAAGCTCGCCAGCCGTACGAAGCTATTTGCATTAGCTGAATCGCTGGGTGGCGTGGAATCCCTCATCGAGCACCCGTTCAGTATGACCCACGCTTCGACCGCCAACAGTCCGATTGCCTGCAATCCCGGTCTGGTGCGCTTCTCAGTCGGCGTGGAAAACGTCGATGACCTGATCGAGGACCTTCAGCAAGCCCTGCACGGGCTGTAGAAGTCCCCTGCGCGATCATGCGGAGACGATCTCCGGGCGGTCTGCTTGTTCTTGCGTGCGCGGCGCTTGCCTGCACGTTCCCCGGCTTTGCGGGCAGTGCTGCGCCGACTTCTCCAACGGCGGCTGAACTGCCAGTACCAATCGAACCGACGATAACATTCGTTGTTGAGCCGACGTCCACGCCCTCACCAGTTCCGAACATTGTGTATACAGCCACGTTCGAGGGTTCCTCATGCGCCTTCTTCCCGCCGCAGGGATATGCCCCCGAATGCGGCTACCTCACCGTGGCGGAGAATCGATTCGCACCCGATTCCTCGATGATCCGCTTGCACGTCGCCATCTTTCGCAGCCGCAGCCCCAACGCGGCTCCCGATCCGGTGATCCATCTCTCCGGCGGGCCGGGCAGCGGAGCACTCGATCTGGCATGGTATCACTTCACGCGCGGGGCGGCTCGCTTCCTCGAAACGCGCGATTACATCCTGTTCGATCAGCGGGGAACAGGGCACTCGGAGCCATCGTTGGCCTGCCCGGAACGCGAAGACATCGACGCCATGCTCCTGACTCAGCCGCTAACCCTGGAACAGGGCAACGAGCTAGAAGTATCTGCGCTGCGTGCCTGCCATGATCGACTGGTAGCACAGGGGATCGACCTCACCGCATACAACAGCGCCGCCAGTGCCGCCGATGTGGATGACCTGATCACCACCCTGGGCTACGATCAAGCAAACCTTTACGGCGTTTCGTATGGGACTCGGCTGGCGCTGACAGCGATGCGCGATCACCCGGAGCGTATTCGGAGTGTGATCCTCGATTCCGTGTACCCGCCGCAAGAAGATCTGTATCGTGACTGGCCCATGAACGCAGAACGCGCTTTCAATGGTCTCTTCGATGGCTGCGCGCGCGACCCCGCGTGCGATGCAGCGTTCCCCGATCTGCGCGGTACATTCTATGCAGCAGTCGATTCACTCAACACCAGCCCGGCACGAGTCGCGGTCACTGATCCAGCCATCTTACAGACGTACGATGCGCTGCTCACAGGTGATCTATTGGTCGATGTGCTATTCACCGGGTTGTACAGCCCGGACGTGATCCCCCGGATGCCGCGCCTGATCAGCGAGGTGGGCCGGGGCTACCACAGCCCATTTTTGCAAGAACGCCTATCACGCTACTTCGATCATTCGACGAGCTATGGGATGCAGGCTTCGGTGCAATGCCGGGAAGAGATTCCGTTTGGTTCTGCGGCGGAGTTGGCGGCTGCGTCTGCGGGGGTGGAAGCCCATATTCAGCACAACTACGTTACGGAACTGCAATCATTGTATGCGGTCTGTGACTTCTGGGGATCGGGAACGCCGAACCCGATGGAGAATCAACCCGTCGCCAGCGACATTCCGACGCTGATCTTTGCCGGGGAGTACGACCCGATCACGCCCCCCTCCTGGGGAAGAACTGCTGGGGAAACGCTCCCCCATTCC
>JAHEME010000529.1 GCA_024643825.1 Chloroflexota bacterium
AGGAACGCCGTAGCGAACAGGTCTGGCCCGGCGAGTGGTTTGATGCCACGGGCTTCGCCACGTTTAATGAAGCTACAGCAGCCTATCACACAGGCGTAGACCTGAATCTACCAGAGGATGCGGACAGAGATGCACCGATCTATGCCTCTGCCAGCGGGGTGGTCATCTATGCCGAGCGCGCACCTGGGGCCTGGGGAACCCTGATCGTCATCCGCCATGATCCGTTGGCTGATGGCACGACCCTCTGGACGCGCTACGGGGGTGTGGCCGATCTACTGGTGGAAAGTGGTCAGCGCGTTGCGCGGGGCGAACAGATCGCCAGTATTGGGAATTCCGATGGGCGCACATCTTACAATCTGCACTTCGATGTGGCTTTCACTAGCATTCTAGAAGTCAACCCAACCAATTGGCCAGGTGCGAACCTTAGCCTTGTATTCAAAAACTACACCGATCCGCTTTTGTTCATCCAGAATCATCGCCCGAAGAACTAACCGGAATTCCATGCCACGCCGGGCAGCACCACGAACGTCCCTGTGCCGTGCGCGACGAGCGTCCCCGCCGCATCGAACAGGTGCATCTCGCACACGTCCTGCCGCTTCCCGGCCTTGATGATCCGCCCCTCGGCGCGGAGATCGGTCTCGTAGGCCGGGGCCAGCAGATGCACCGACATCTCCGAGGTGGCGACCCACACTGAGTCGTCATGGCGCGCCGCCGCCGTAAACCACCCCGCCGAATCCATCAACGTGCAGTATACGCCGCCATGAATCCCGCCCAACCCGTGATCAAGATTGGGGTTGTAGGGTAGATCGATGGCGGCCTGGCCCTCGTCATCAAAGCGCAGACGCATGCCAAACGTCCCGGCGATCCTCGCTCGCTGGTGGAAGAGTTCGATCAGTTGATCGCGTCGTGCTGAGTCCATGCTTGCTCCTGTGTGGATGTGCTGTCCAATATCCCCGGATCGGTGATCCGGTATAATTGCGACCGGGATAGTATCCCGCCTGTTGACGGAAACAAAGACCACACCAGTACAGGAGATGTTCTCTTGTTCGCTCGTTTACAGAACCTCACCCTCGTGCCAGAACGCGCATCCTCACGCCGCCGCTTCCGCGATGGTCTGATCCTGTTTCTGGGGTCGCTCGCCATTCTACAACTTCTCTTCCTCTTCCGGGTTCTGATCCCTCATGCCGGGCTGCGCGCCCTCGGCGGCGGCGATACCTTTGAATACCATGAGTTGGCGCTGTCGCTGCTGGCGGGGCACGGATTCAGCAACCAGGTTTTTGGCCTGCGGCCTCCGACCTTTCCGGGGTTTCTGGCCCTCGTCTACACCCTCGCTGGCGAGCGCATTCCCATCGCCGTATTCTACCAGGTGATCTTCGGTGCGCTGACGACCGTCATGGTCTACAAGCTCGCCTACCGCCTGCTGCGCCACCATACTGCCTCGCTGATCGCGGGGATGTTGACAGCGGTGGAGATCGGGCATATCGATACCAGTGTCACCATGATGAGCGAGCCGATTCACAACTTCCTGCTGTATCTCTCACTGCTCTTCATAACCGATCTCCTCCTGCGCCGTAAAAGCTGGGGGGCCGCCGCCGCCGGGGGTGTGACGATGGGGCTGGCCTTCCTGGCCCGGCCCATCACTGTCTATCTCCCGCTTGCCATTGCGCTGATCATGATCATCTACCAGCGCAGGCTGTGGAAACATGCGCTCGTGTTTCTGCTCGTGTGTGCTATCCCCTTTACGGCATGGAGCTATCGCAACCTCTATTATGCCGATCAATTCTCCATGTCATCGACCACCGCGTATACGCTTCTCTTCTACAAGTCCGTCTCCGTCGAAAGCCACGCTACGCACCGCGACCCGGAACAGGTCGCCATCGACACCAAGCTGGAATTGGAGCGCCGCCTCGGTCATCCCGTCACCAGAGAATCGATTGCCGATTACCCGGTCGGGCGGCCAGAAGACCTCTATACCACCGATCCCGTCCGCCAGCAGGTCTCTATGCAATTCGCGATGGAACGTCTCAGGAAATACCCTGCCTGGAGCGTGATTATGACTGGCGTCTCGCTTGTCCGGTTATTCGATCCCAGCCCTGCGATCCCTATCCCGGCCTGGCTGCAAATCGCCATCACAGGCGTGGAACTTCTGCTGGCGGCGCTGGGGCTGTTCGTGGTCGGGAAGCAGTGGCGCAATCGATTGCTGTTGATGCTCGGCCCCCTGTTTGTGGCCTACTACGCGGGTCTGACCGCCCTGGTGCTGGGGGGCCTGTACCATCCGCGCTACCACACGCCCTTCATGCCGTTCCTGTTGATCTTCGCGGCAGTCGCCATCGTCGCGATTCTCCGCCGGGGCGAGAATCCGGGAAATCGCCGATCCTGACAATTCAACTTGACTCAACCGCCAATCTGAACGATAACAGGAGCGCATGAGCCAACGCATTCTATCGTAGTTCAGAGGGAGAGAACCGACCATGTTGAAGGAATTTCGTGAGTTTGTCATGCGAGGCAACGTCCTCGATCTGGCCGTTGGGTTCATTATGGGCGCGGCCTTCACCGGGGTAGTGACCTCGTTAGTCAATGATGTGATCATGCCGCCGATTGGCCTCGCGCTCGGTGGCGTGGATTTCTCCAATATCGTCATTCCGCTCAAGGCCGCCAGCGGCGACGCGGCTGCCGTGACCATCAATATCGGCGTGTTCATCAACACCGTGATCCAGTTCCTGATCATCGCCATCGTGGTGTTCCTGCTGGTGCGATCCGTCAACACCATGATGAAGCGTCTGGAGAAGCCAGCCGCCCCCGACGCTCCCGCAGAGCCAACCACCGAAGAGAAACTCCTCACCGCGATCAACGACCTGAGCGCCGCTATCCGCGTACAGAAGTAACACAGAACGCTCGCCCCTTTCACGCGGAAGGGGCGAGCGTCAATCGTTGTGATCCGAGAAGACTATTCCAACCGGATTACACATCCTTCGCTGCCGCGCAGCCACAGGCCGCCCAGGTCAGCCGATTCCTCTCGATCCACAAACGTCGAAAGCACAATCTGCCCACCGTCGCAATCCGTGAGATTCAGCGTTTGCTCGTCCGCAGAGAAGTTGAGCGCAACCAGCCATCGCTCGTCCCCCTGCTCACGCCGATACACAAAGCACGAGTCATTCCCCGCATCAACCGCCGCATAGCCCCCCGAATGCAGCGCCG
>JAHEME010000530.1 GCA_024643825.1 Chloroflexota bacterium
GAGCAAAGCTCTATTGTGCTTGATGTCCCGACAGAAACCCTTGCTCAACCATCCTCGCTCCGTGTACTCCGCACTCGGAGCATTGGACAGACAATCTGGGCAGAAGTGGAGTTTTCGCTGGTGGATGGTGCGATTGGGGACAAACGAATCTCCTACGAGCCTTTCCGGCTGGCAGGGGATCGATGGGTGCATTCATGGGCACAGTTAGAAGATTGGGGCAGCGAACAGCAAGAAGACAGCCCTCATTTTGTACTTCACTATTACGATCTTGATCAGGAGTCGGCGGCGGGCATTCTCCCTTATCTTGAGCAAATCTACGCCCAGACCAGCGCGGATTTCGGGCTTGACTCGGCTGTGCTGCCACTCGTGCAGGTGACGATTGCGCCGTCAACCGATCAGTCAGGGTTGATTGGGATACCCGTACGTCCCTTGACTGCTGGAGACAATCAGACCGCCAGCGTCTCTCTCGTAATCCCTTCACCCTATGTATCCGTGCGGTCAGCGGATATCACCTCACGAGAATTCCTCTTACAGGTTCTGACGCGTGATCTTGTGGCTGGCATCATGGCAATGCGTGTTGCGCCTTTCCCGCCAAATCATCCGCTGGCTACCGCCTTCCTGATCCATGAAATGGAGCAGTACGGGATGGAAGGGGACGATGCGCTTCAGAGATTTCTGATCGAGCAAGGGCGACTCAGCGAACCCTGGTCAATTACCGGAGATGGGCCTCTCGCCTTTACTCCGCCTTATACAGACGAAGGCTATCACGCCGCGCAGGTACTGATCGAGGTTCTGGTGGATCGATACGGGCCAGAGGCTATCCCTGTGCTTATGCAGACCCTGCCACAAGTAGCGAGTCTGGATGATTGGCTTGGTCAAAGCCTGGGCATCGCCTTTGAAGATGTGCGAGAAGACTGGGAACTCGCCCTGCGCGCCAGCGGCGAGTAATCGCCAGTGGCGCGCAGACTCAGGGGATGTGGTCTTCGGATGGCAGGGGGATGGCCTCCTTGTCGCTGACCTCGTGACTACGTGACTCCCGCAGGGAGCGCACGAAGCCGGAAAAAGCAGCCGAGGCTGCCCGCCCCCCCAGACTAAGCCGGGCACGCAGATCATCAAGCGCGCCAGCGCGGAGAGTCGATTCTTCGGGCGTGGATTCGTACAATTCCACCAGAACGCCAAACGTGCTTTCTGGATGGATGAATGCGATCTTCTTTCCCCCGCTGCCTATCGTCGGTTCTTCATTGATCAACCGGACGTTCTGCGCCTTGAGCCGAGCAAGCATAGCGGTTAGGTCATCGACTTCAAGAGCGATGTGGTGGATGCCTGGCCCTCTCTTGGTAAGATAGCGGGCAACTCCACTCGATTCTTCCAGCGGTTCTACCAGCTCAATCTCGCTCTCGCCTGCCGGGAGGAAAGCCACAATGACCTGTTGATCCTCAACCCGTTCCAGATGAGCCACTTTCATGCCAAGTGCGCCCTCGTAAAAAGACTGCGCCTGCTCAATATCTGGAACCACAATCGCAATGTGATCGATCCGTTTGATCGTCATAACTCACTATCCTCGTGTAGATGCCGGGATCATGGGTACTCTAGAAGAATTGATCCGGTCGATACTCCCCGAATACACTGCGCAGGGTGCTGCAAATTTCACCTAGGGTAACGTCATGCGCCACACATTCGATGAACAGCGGCATGAGAGGATCAGTTCCCCTAGCGGCAGCTTCCAGATTCCTACGCAATGCGCTGACTTTTTCGGAGTCACGGCCAGATCGTAATTTCGCCAGCTTCTCCCGCTGGGTGTTCTCAATCGTGGGATCGATTCGCAGCTTTTTGATCGGAAGTTCTTCTTTAACCGTATAGGCGTTCACACCCACTACGATCTGCTTCTGTTCTTCAATGGCCTTCTGCGCACGATAGGACGCATCCTGAATTTCCCTGCTCATGAAGCCTTGTTCAATAGCAGCCAGAGCACCGCCCAGATCAGAAATACGGTCAATCAGCGCCAGTGCTTTGCGCTCGATAGTATCGGTCAAAGACTCGATCAGATAGGCTCCCCCTACCGGATCAATGGTGTTCGCTGCACCGGATTCATAAGCAATGATTTGCTGGGTACGCAGAGCAACCTGTACCGCATCCTCGGTAGGAAGGGCAAGGGCTTCATCAAGTGAGTTGGTATGGAGACTCTGCGCACCACCCAGTACCGCCGCCATCGCTTGCAGGGCTACACGCACCACGTTGTTTTCAGGTTGCTGGGCGGTAAGCGTGCTGCCCGCCGTCTGCGCATGAAACTTAAGTTGCAGAGCTTTCGGATTCACTGCACCAAATCGGTCGCGCATGATCGTGGCCCAAAGACGGCGTGCGGCACGAAATTTGGCGACTTCTTCCAGGAAATCATTATGTACGTTGAAGAAGAAGGAAAGCTGTTCGCCAAAGTCATCGATGTTCAACCCGGCGGCAATGGCAGCTTCTACATAGGCGATGCCATCTGCCAGAGTAAATGCCACTTCCTGTACCGCCGTGCTGCCCGCCTCGCGGATATGGTATCCGCTGATGCTGATCGTGTTCCAGCGAGAAATATGCTGATGGCAGTACGCAAACAGATCGGTGATCAGCCGCATGGAAGGTCTGGGTGGGAAGATGTACGTTCCACGAGCCAGATACTCTTTCAGAATGTCATTTTGAACCGTGCCACGGAGCTTCTCAGGATCAATGCCCTGACGCTTCGCGACCACAATGTACATCGCCAGCAGGATCGAGGCGGGCGCATTGATCGTCATGGATGTACTGACTTTATCAAGGGGAATGTCAGCGAAAAGCTGCGCCATATCATCCACAGATGAAATGCTAACACCGACTTTACCTACTTCCCCCTGCGCCATCGGATCATCCGCATCGTAGCCGATTTGCGTAGGAAGATCGAAAGCAACGCTTAGGCCACTCTGCCCCTGCTGCAACAGAAACTTATAGCGTTCATTGCTTTCGGTTGCGGTGGCATACCCTGCATACTGACGCATCGTCCATAGCCGCCCACGATACATCGTCGGCTGAACGCCCCGTGTATAGGGGAATTCCCCTGGGAAGCCCTGCGCATCCAGATAGGTTGCTGGGACATCATCGGGTCCATAGATCGGTTCTAGCGGAATATCAGATGAGGTTGTAAACTGAGATTCGCGCTCAGGAAATTTCTCTTTGA
>JAHEME010000531.1 GCA_024643825.1 Chloroflexota bacterium
GGCGGTGTGCACGGCATGGGCGGCTTTCACGCGGCCCGCTCGGTCAGTCGTCGGCTGGCTCGTCTGCCGGTTCGGTCCTGGGGCGCGTGAGGGGAACTCTCCGATCCAGACACACTCCTGATCACGCTCGATCTCTCTGATGTACGGCTGGTGCGCGGGCCGTTCGCGCGGCACATCTGGACACCGACGCGGGTGTGGCGGTTCCCACGGCCCTCGCTGGGCATCCGACTCCGTGATAACGAGCGCACCTTCTACCGGGTCGTTGGCAACTCACAGATTCCCTCGACTCGAAAACTGGTCGAAGCCCTGATGCAGCTTCATGGTCGCAGCCAGATCGACTTCCTGTTCATTGACGGCGACCATTCGGATGAGGGGGTGCGAAAGGACTTCGCGCTGTTCGCGCCGCTGGTGCGAGAGGGCGGGATCGTGGCCTTTCACGACATCGCTGATGCGGATTGGATGCGCGAACATGACTGCTACGTCTACCAATTATGGTCGCAAGTGAAAGCCGATTCGAGTTGGTCAGCGGAAGAATTGACCAAAGAGCCGCCGGAAGAATCCGGGCAGGTGATGGGTATCGGAGTGCTGACCAAACTGCCGGGAGGCGTAGTAGAACAGGCACAACACCCCACACCCGCTCTACGCTGGGCAGCGTATCAACTGCGCCATGTGGTGGTGATTGTGCCGCAGTACGTGATTCACCTTGTGGGCGGGGCGATCAAGAAACTGCTGAGACGAGAACGATAGGCCAGAACGTTCCTCACTACGGGAAGCGAATATAGCCGCCGGGATTGACAGCAATGCCATAGCGCAGCATCTCGAAGTGAAGATGCGGCCCGGTGGAATTCCCGGTAGTACCGGATGCGGCGATGATGCTGCCGCGCGGAATCCAATCCCCGCAGGACACGGAAATCTGGCTGAGGTGCGCGTAGTAGGTGCGCCAGCCGTTGCCGTGATCGAGAACGACGAGGTTGCCGTAGCCGACCGGGTTCCAGCCCGCGAAGATCACGGTTCCGCTATCGGCGGCAAAGACGGAATTCCCGGTATCCAGCGCGAGATCGATGCCAGAGTGCCAGGGGAAGAACTGCTGCGTAATGATGTAGCCTCGCACCGGGCGAATGAAATACCCCGTACCCGTCCCCTGAAGTTCGACATTGACGCACAGGCCATCGCCCGAACTGGCATAGGCAATGCTGCTAGACCCCGCCTGCACACCGGGGATGGACAGCACCTGGCCTTCGACGATTTGAGTTGGGTTGCTGATCCCGTTGGCGGCTGCCAGCGAGGAGACGGTGACGCCGTAACGCAAGGCGATCTCGTAGAGCGTTTGCCCTTTGACGACGCGGTGGCTCACGGCAGTCTGCGCGGGGGCGGGACGCGCCGTCTGCCCCGCGTCGGGTAGATTGAGCACCTGGCCGACGTAAATCTGATCAGCGCGGATGAGGGCGTTGGCGGCGACAATGCCATCGACGGTAACGCCCTGCGCGATGGCAATCCCATACAGGGTATCGCCGAGACGCACCGTGTAGGTCAGGCCGCCAGTCTGCGGCTCGCCAGCAGCCGCCTCCCCCGGCGCGGCAGCAGCGACGGGCTGCTCGGCGTTGGGGATGCGAAGCTCCAGCCCCGGATAGATCGAGGTTGTCCCGGCAAGGTCGTTGACAGCCAGGAGATCGTCAACGGTGACGCCGAAGATCAGGGCAATGCGGTACAGGGAATCGCCGCGCTGCACGGTATAGGTCACAGAAGTGAGCGATGCCGCCTGGGGAACCTGCCCACCGGGGATCACAAGTCGCTGCCCGACGCTGATGCGGTTGCGATCCGGGAGACCGTTGGCGGAGATGATCTCCTCGACGGTGACGTTGTAGCGGCGGGCGATCATGGAGAGCGACTCGCCGGATTGGACGGTATGCACCTGCTGACCGGAGGCATCCGGGACGGGGATGACTAACTGCTGGCCGACATAGATCACATCGGGGTTGGCAAGGCCGTTCGCACCCAGGATGGAATCGACGGATACGCCATAGCGTCGCGCGATGCTGGTGAGGGTATCGCCAGAGCTGACCTGATAGGTAAATGGATCACCGGGGGCGAGAAGCGCCGCGCCCTCGGAGATCAGGACCACGCCGCCGATGGGAAGTGCCATCGCCGCCAGAATCCACACATAGGTGATGAGCCTGCGCACGCGCTCGGAAACGCTCCGGCGGCGCGGCGGGTTGGGCGTCAGACGCTGCATGACGAGTTCCGAGTCTGATTGTCGTTTCGATAGAGATAGGGCAGATCGCAGAGACCTGCTGGTATCATTGACCGCATGCCAGCATTATAGACAGTTTTGCAGATTTGCGCTGGCAAAAGGGGCATGGTCGATCAGGGATCGGGCAAGGCGGCGAGCAGCATGGCGAAGCCGACGATGATCAGAATCCCGGCAAGGCACAGGGCGATCCACTGAGACTTCCCCAGACCGGGATCGCTGATGCCGACCACATCGACCAGCAGCACGATCACGGCCATAAGCGCCCCCAGCAGCAGGAATCGGAGTGATAGGCGAAAGACTCTTTGACGTTCTTCCGGGATTGGTTTCATCCATCCTGCCTTCCGTATTCGAGAATCACCAATATTCAGCGCAGCAAAAGCAGAGCGACACCCAGCAGCAGCGCCGATCCACCGAGCAGACCGACCAGCCAGATCACAATGAGCAGCCCATCGGAGCGCGTGCGTCGTGGGGCCGATTCGGGGCGCGTGGTGGGCACAGCGACCTCAGTGGGTATGCTGCGCGTTGGCCTGCGATCCGGGGAGATTTCGGGGGCAGGCACTGAACTCTGTGGAAGTGGGGTCGGGCCGCCATCCGGCAGGGGTGTGGGAATGCCTTCCGGGGGTGGTGTGGGCGGGATCAGGCGAATGGCTGCCTGCACTTCCTCCGAGAGAACGTGTTCCCGCAAGACGATCTGCTCTGCGGGTGAATCGTGTGGCGGGCAGGGCATCTGATCGAGGGCGGCGGCACGGCTCAGGGCGGCAGCGAGGGACGATGCGCGAGGCGGTCGGCTGGCTGGTTCCCACATCAGGGCTTGCCCGACCACGACCTGTACCCCTACAGGAAGATCGGGGCGGATGACGCGCACATCGGGGCGCGGGTTGGCTTCGTGGGCGGCAAACAACGCCTCTTTATCACGCACATCGTAGGGCCTGCTGCCCG
>JAHEME010000037.1 GCA_024643825.1 Chloroflexota bacterium
TGCAATGCAGTTTTCCGTAGGAAATACTGCTGTAAGTAAGGGTCAGGGACCCTTACGACGTGCTTCAGGGCCGCTTGCCTGCGACGCTTGCCGCGACCTTGAAATCCACTGTACCCGCGTGCCCACCACGCACTATGTCGGAGGCAACACAAACTGAATACCAGGTGACGGCAGTCTGATCCGTTTATCTCTCCAAAGGGTGACAACCTGCATCCTGCCATAACGGGCAAAAATGATACGATGGGAGTGCAGTGTTTCCCGCAGAGAGAGGATCAACCCCATGCTTCAGCCGGATACCGTGGTACGCACCACCTGCCCCTACTGCGGGGTGGGTTGCCAGATCGACCTCCATGTGAAAGAGGGCATGATCACCAGGGCGCAGGCTCCCTTCGATGCCGCGCCGAACTACGGCAAACTGTGCGTCAAGGGTCGCTTCGGTCTCGACTTCGTGTGGCATCCAGATCGGCTCACCATGCCGCTGGTTCGCAAAAATGGCGAACTGGGACCTGCTCGATGGGAAGACGCGCTGGCGCTGATCGCCGACCGTTTCGCAACCATCATCGAAGAAAGCGGCCCGGATGCCATCGCCATGCTGTGCAGCGCCAAGTGCACCAACGAAGAAAACTACCTGATGCAGAAGTTCGCCCGTCAGGTCATCGGCACCCACAACATCGATCACTGTGCCCGTCTTTGACACTCTAGCACAGTGACAGGCCTCGGGCAGGCCTTCGGCAGCGGTGCAATGACCAACTCAATCGAGGACATCACACAGGCGAAAGCCATCCTTGCGATTGGGACCAACACGACGGAACAGCATCCGGTACTCAGCCTCGAGATCAAGCAGGCAGTACGGAAGCACGGGGCGCAGCTCATCGTAGCCGACCCCCGCCGGATCGAACTGGCAGACTTCGCAGCAGTCGTCCTTCAGCACGAAGCAGGAACCGATCTCGCGCTCCTCAATGGGCTGGCGAACATCATCCTCGCGCTGAATTTGCAGGAGGAAGCCTTCATCGCCGAACGCACGGAAAACTTCGACGCATGGCGCGCGGTGATCGATGAGTATCCCCCCGAACGGGTGAGCGCGATCACCGGAGTCCCTACCGATGATCTGGTGAAGGCGGCCCGCATTTTCGGGGAGAATCACCCGGCCAGTATCTTCTATGCGATGGGCATCACCCAGCACACCGTCGGTCATCAGAACGTGCTGGCGGTCGCCAATCTTTCGATGCTGACAGGAAACATGGGCATAGCGGGCGGGGGCGTGAATCCGCTTCGCGGCCAGAACAATGTGCAGGGCGCATGTGATATGGGCGGGCTGCCCAACGTGTACCCCGGCTATCAGAAAGTGGCTGATGACGCTGCGCGCGCGAAGTTCGCCGCCTATCACGGCGTCGAGCAGCCGCCCGCCAAACCGGGCCTCACCCTCACCGAAATGATGCAGGCCGCGCACGATGGTCAGGTACGGGCGCTCTACGTGATGGGCGAGAACCCGATCATGAGCGACCCGGATGCCAATCATGTACGTGAATGCCTCGAACGGGTCGAATTCCTAGTGGTGCAGGATATCTTCCTGAATCAGACCGGGGAACTCGCCGATGTGGTGCTTCCCGCAGCGGCCTTCGCGGAGAAAGACGGCACATTCACCAACACAGAACGGCGCGTGCAGCGGGTGCGTAAAGCGATGGAGCCGCCGGGCGACGCGCGGGCTGACTGGCAGATCTTCGTCGATCTGGCGATGCGGATGGACGCTACCGGGTGGGAGTATCAGCACCCCGGCGAGATCATGGATGAGATCGCCGCGCTGACGCCGAGCTATGGCGGCATCCACTATGATCGGCTGGAAGGCGAGGGCCTGCACTGGCCTTGCCCCACATCCGAGCATCCCGGCACGCCGATCCTCCATGTGAGCAAGTTCGCGCGCGGGTTGGGGCGCTTTGCACCAGTACATCACCAGGCAGCCGCCGAACTCCCTGACGATGAGTATCCCATGATGCTCACCACCGGACGCATTCTCCAGCACTACCACACGGGCACGATGACGCGGCGGGTCGGCGGGCTGGACTTCCTCGCACCGGAAGAACGGGTGGAGATCAACCCGATAGACGCCGGGCCTCTCGGTATCTGCGACGGGGACTGCATTCGCATCACCTCGCGGCGGGGAACGGTCGAGGCACAGGCATGGGTCACGGAACGCCCGCGCCCCGGCTTGATCTTCATGACCTTCCACTTTGCCGAGGTACTGAGCAACGTGCTCACGAACAACGTGATCGATCCGGTTGCCAAGATTCCCGAATATAAGGTCTGTGCCGTGCGGGTAGAGCGAGTCGAGAAGCAGATTCAAGCCAGGCTGCAGTCGGGGATCGTTGCCGCTGGTTCGTAAGTTGGGATCAGGCGTTCCATCCGCCGACACAGTCGTGGTATACTCCCTCATCATAGCGATTCACGATCCGCCAAAGGTGAACCAATGATTGAGGCAGACAAGACTGTTCTAACTACATGCCCGTTCTGCGGAGTTGGCTGTCAGGTCAATCTTCATATCAAGGATGGGATGATCTACCGGGTCGATGCGCCATTTGACATGGCCCCGAATTACGGGATGCTGTGCGTCAAAGGGCGGTTTGGCACGGATTACGTGATGCACCCATCGCGCGTCAAAACTCCGCTCATCCGCGTCAACCGCGACGAGCCACGCTCCAACCCGCCGGTATGGCGCGAAGCCACCTGGGATGAAGCCCTCGACTATGTAGCCGAGAACCTCACCCGTATCGCCAGCGAGCATGGCGGCGAAACAATTGCCGCCTATGCCTGCGCCAAAGCCACCAACGAAGATAACTACCTGCTGCAAAAGTTCATCCGCGCCAGTTTTGGGTCAAACAGCGTCGATCACTGTGCGCGGCTGTGTCATGCAGGCAGCGTCACCGGGCTTCAACTGGCGATTGGCTCCAGTGCGATGAGCAACTCCATCGCTGAGATGGAACATCTGGATACGTTCATCGTGACCGGGTCCAACACCACCGAAACTCACCCGGTGATCAGCAATTTCCTCAAGCGAGCCGTGCGCAAGAATGGCGCAAAACTGATCGTGATCGACCCGCGCCAGATCGAGCTAACCGATTTCGCAACTCTGTGGCTCCGTCAGAACGTAGGCTCCGATGTAGCCCTCTGGCAGGCGATGGCCCATGTGGTCGTCAACGAAGAACTCTACGATAAGGACTTCGTTGCCCGCCGCACCGAGGGCTTCGACGACTACATCGAATCGCTGGAACACTGCACTCCCGAATGGGCCGAAGAGATCACGGGCGTTCCCGCAGAAGACATCCGTCAGGCGGCACGCACATACGCGAATGCCGGAGCCGCCGCCATCTACTGGGGCATGGGAATCTCGCAGAGCGTCCACGGGACGGATAACACGCTCGCTGTAGCCAACCTCGCGCTGATGTGTGGTCATGTCGGCAAACCGGGCACGGGCCTGAACCCACTTCGAGGGCAGAACAACGTGCAGGGCTGCTCAGATAGCGGCGGACTGCCCCCCTACTTCACCGCCTACCAGCGCGTAGACGATGAGGCAGCGCGCCTCAAGTTTGAGGGTGCATGGGGTGGACGTGAACTCAACCCGAAGCCGGGGTTGACCGTCACCGAGATCATGGATGGCGCGCTGGATGGCAAGATCCGCGCAATCTACATCCTCGGCGAAGACCCGATGTCCAGCGAGCCAAACCTGGCGCACGCCCGCCACGCGATGGAGCATCTGGAGTTCATCGTGTGTCAGGATATCTTCATCAATCGTTCCGGTGAAATGGCCGATGTGATCCTGCCCTCCACCTCCTTCGCGGAGAAGGACGGCACGTTCATCAATTCGGATCGGCGGGTGCAGCGGGTACGCAAGGCCATCGAACCTATCGGCGACTCGCGCCCTGACTGGGAAATTCTCTGCGATCTGGCCCGGCGCGTCGAAGCGCGGATGGGTGTCGAAGCCAGCGCCGGGTATGACTACGCTGATGCCGAAGAAGTCTGGGAAGAGATGCGGAGCGTGACCCCCGATTTCTGGGGAATCACCTACGAGCGCATTGCGCGCGAAGGCGGTGTTCACTGGCCCTGCCCGGCAGCCGATCACCCCGGAACACCGTACCTGTTCGAGCAGGAGTTCCCACGAGGGCGCGGCAAGTTCTGGGAGTTGGAGTACGGCACAGACAGCGAACAGCCGGACGCGGAATATCCATTCATCCTCTCCACCGGGCGCGTACTCTTCCACTGGCATGGCGGCACAATGACGCGGCGATCTAGCCTGGATGCCATTTGGCCGGAAGCCGCCATCGAACTGCACCCCGCAGATGCGGAACGGCTCGGATTAGCAACCAGTGACTGGGTGAACGTGAAGTCGCGGCGTGGGCAGATCACGCTGCGGGTGCTGGTGACAGGCCGTTCGCCAGAGGGTGTGGTGTTCATCCCCTTCCACTTTGCCGAAGCAGCCGCCAACATTCTGACCAACAATCTGGTTGATCCCAGGGCCAAGATCCCCGATTACAAGCTGTGCGCGGTGGCGATTGAGAAGACCTCCGCGCCAGACGACCGCCCCGAAACGGAAGTTCCGCTGACCGAACGCGGAGCGATGCAGGATCGAGCACAGCAGGTACACTGACCAACACGTCGAATCAAAGAACCCGCCTCGAATGGCGGGTTCTTTTTTTGGTTTGCAGGGGCGAATAGTTATTCAGTAAGTGATCTCACCTGCCATTTCGTTGTCGCACCAATGAAAATGAACCAGGCTGACTCGAAAGATCATGGGGACAAGTTCGTATACTCGCTGGCTCATCAAGAATAAATGGCTCCCTTCAATTCGCCAGATGGGTATCTTTTCTGCTGCCATATTCTTGATCATATTCATGAGTTTTCAGGCCACTCTGACCGCACAAGTTCTTGCGGTTCAGATGTTGTGGTCTGGGTCTGCTGTGATATTGTGCGCCATTATTCTGGTCGCATCAGCAGCTTCGGTTGTCCTGACAATGAGAGAGATTCGCAGTGGGCGGCGCAATCTCCTGCGCCTGGCAAATGTCAGCCGCAAGGCTCTCATTTACGGTTATGTATTCAATGCGCTCTACCACATCCGGTTCTTGTTGATGGCGGCTGTTGGTCTCATTCCTATCATCGTCGTAGGATGGGCATACCATCTGGCTGCTGGAGAATGGTTTCAGCGATGCCTAGCAGGCGCAACAACTTGCCAATACGCCAATACCCAACTTCGTCTGGATCAACTTGCCATCTTGCTGCTGATTTCGGTTGTCATGGCGCTCGCAACTGTCAGCACTCTTTTGACCAATACAGCCATTGGTATCTGGATGGCGCTTCGCTGGCATGATAGAGAACTGGCGCTTGGTAGTGCCATTCTACTGGAATTGGTCGGAGAAGTGCCTACAATCTTCTTCTTTGTCCTTTACATTGCTGCATCGTTGTACATTGTTCTGGGACATGATCAGTGGTTGGCGATCCCTGTTTTATTCGTAGCTACCCTGTTAGGAATCGCGCCTTTGCCACTGATTGGTCTCACCAGCCTTGACGCTGCTGAGAAGTGGGCATGGCACCAGCTTGAGAACGACCAGCCTTTGTGATGACGGCAGCGAATTGATAGTCAGAATCTCAGTTCACAGACGAACCAGCTTCAAGTGACTTAAGGTGTTGATGATCAAGCCAGTCTAAGCAGTTGATCGGCTACTGATCCAAGATCGGGCCCAATAATATCTGGCGTTTCATCGGTCTCTCCCAGAACCATCCCTGGACGAGCGACAAAAGCAGCCTTTGCCCCCGCACGAATCGCTCCGGTCACATCCCAGTTGTGAGCAGCCACCAATCGAATATCGCTAATGGGAACTCCGAATTCCTGCGCAGCATGGTGATAGGGTTCTGGCGCTGGCTTGAACAGCTTAACAGAATCGACCGTAAGCTGACGTTCGAAGAAGTCCGTGAGTTTGGCAAACTCCAGTTGCGCTGCCAGTGCCGGGGGAGGGGAGTTCGTGAGCGTTGCCATCCGAACCCCGGCATCCTTCAGCCGCGCCAATGCAGCCGGAACTTCGGGATGCGGCGGGAGTGCTCGCATCTGGGCAGTGATGGTATCAACGTCTGCGGGTGATAGCTCCACTCCTTTGCGAACAGCCGTCATTCGCAGCGCATCTTTGCCCAGCACGTCGAATGGCTGGTAGGTACGGGTGATGGTCGCGACCAACGAATGACGCAGCATCTGTCCGAACCACTCGCTCATTACCTGTGGGCTGCCGAACCATTTCTCAAAGTGTGGGCCAAGCGGACTCAAGTCCAGAAGTGTAGCATTTACATCGAAGACCAGGATCATACGATTCCCTTTCCTATTAAAGGATCAACCCTGATTTGGGTCAGGGTCGATCCTGTTTGACTATTCTTTTTCGGCTGCAAGTTTATCCCTTCACAGCGCCCATCGTAAAACCGGAGATCAGGCGATCCAAAACCAGATTGTAGAGTATCCCTACCGGGATCGCGACGATAATTGTGGCAGCACTCAGCCCCTGCCAGAAGAACACATCGCCCCGAATTAGTTCTGTGGGAACCCCAACGCTAAGTGTTCGTTGAGCAGACGAAGAAATAAAGGTCAGCGCATAGATGAACTCGTGCAAAGTCAGCGTGAAAGTGAACACGACCACCGCGATGATGCCAGATAGAGAGAGAGGCATAACTACCTTCAGGAAGGCAGCGGCCCTGCTGTAACCATCCACCATAGCGGCTTCTTCAAGATCCTTCGGGATCGATTTGAAGAACCCCATCAACAGCCACGTAGAGAACGGAATAGAGATGGTTGGGTAGACGACGATCAGCGACCAGATTGTATCATTCAGATGGAGAGCAACCACCATGCGGAAGAGTGGAAGAAACAACAAAGTTGGTGGAACCAGATAGACCATGAAGATAGCGATGCCTGCTCGTTCGCCCCATTTGCCTGTTAACCGGGCTAGACTGTAGGCGGCGGGAATGGCGATAGCCAGGGTAATCAAAACTACCACCAAGCCAACAAAGACGGAATTGCGCAGAAAGACTACGTAATTCGTCTCCTTGAACAACTGCGTGATGTGAAAGAGAGTGGGCGGATCGTTGAAGAAGAATGGGAAGTTCTGAGGGCGGTAGAGATCCTGATCCTCCCGAAACGTATTGATCATTAGAACGAGGAAGGGGAAGAAGGCAAACAGGCACATAAGCCCAACCGTAGTATAGAGTGCGACCTGCCTCAGAATCGCGTTGATTGTCTCCCTGAATCGCTGGTTGGCGGCCAATCCTTCACCTTTCCTTGAGATGATTTCCTGGTTGTTCAAGATCAGGTTACCTCCATGCGGCGCGACGCTCTGAGGACGAAGATCACGACTGCCAGCAGCACCGGGAATAGGAAGATAGCAACAGCAGCTCCCTCTCCGAGTGCGCCCCCTTCAATCCCTTTCATATACGCCCACACGGGCAAAACCTGCGTGTAATAGACTGGCCCTCCGCGTGTCAGGACGTAGACGATTGCCATGTCGCTCAAAGTGAAGATCATGCCAAACAGCAGCGCAATACTCATAATTGGCATAATCAGAGGCAGCTTGATTTCAAACAGCGTACGCCAGAAACCTGAACCGTCCACGTTCGCCTGATCAAGAATGTCATGCGAGATCGATGTCAGCCCGGCCATCAGAATGACACTTGCCAGCGGCGTTAGCCTCCAGACGTTGACGACGATAATGGATGCCATAGCTAACTGCTCACGCCCCAGGAAGACCATATGCAGGCGAGGCCCGAAGAGAGTGTGTGGGCCGAGCAGGTGCATTCGCTGAAGAACCCAGTCGAATGGGCTGAATTTTGAGTCGAGCAGCCAGAGCCATGCAATCGCACCCAACGCTACGGGTGTCGCCCAGGGCATCATGATGAAGAAGCGCGCGATCCATTTACCCCGGAAGTCCATCGCCAATACCTGAGCGATGAGGTTCGCGCCGATGATCACAAAAACCTGGGTCACAACAGCAAAAAGTATCGAGTTAGAAAGCGCGCGCAAAAACTGCGGCGTCTTGAGGATCGCCTCAAAATTCTGAAATCCACGGAAATCAAATGCGGTACTCCCGACAGTCACATCGCTGACACTGAACCCAATGGCTGCCACGAAGGGCACTCCGACGAGGGCTATGATATAGATCACAGCGGGAAGCAGGAATGCGCTCCCCAGGAACCGTTCACTATCAGCCAGCGAAAGGAGTCTACGTGGCTTTTCCTGACCGGGAATCGTTCCTATAGTGGAATCCGACATGATGTGTGCTCCGTCTCAAAGTGGCTGAGGGCTGATGCGCAGCCCGGTATCTGCATCGAAATATCGCAGATGCTCGTGGGCGACGGCGAATTCGTGGTTCTCATGAACCTCAATGGGAAAAGTTACTGCTGAAGGCAGCCTGGCGATTGAGATCACATCATCTGGGGCATGGTCCACAATGCCGTAAATGAGACGATCCGCGCCAAGATACTCGACTCTTTTAACGTCAAAGCGAAATGTCTCTATCTGACTCTGGGATGGCATTGCCTCGCGGGGAAGGAAGTTTTCCGGACGAAAACCAAGCAGGTAGCCATTCCTCGGAATCAGATTCATACCAGGCGAGCCAAGAAAGGTTGCGACAAATGTATCAGCCGATTCTGTGTACACCTCATGCGGGGTTCCCAACTGCCGGAGCTTGCCCCCGGACATCACCGCGATCCGGTCTCCCATCCCCATCGCTTCCACCTGGTCGTGGGTCACGAAAATGGTTGTGGTACCAAGCCGCCGTTGAAATGTCTGGAGCTCATCGCGCGCCGACGCCCGCAGTTTGGCATCCAGATTCGATAGCGGCTCGTCCAACAGCATCACTTTCGGATCACGTACCATGGCACGGGCCAGCGCCACGCGCTGCCGCTCGCCCCCGGAAAGCTGCCGGGGCCTCCGATCCAGCAGTTTTTCGAGACCAAGTACCTGTGCTGCCTCTCGCACCCGCGTATCCCATTCTTCTTTTGGTATTCCCTGAGCCTTGAGTGGAAAGACAATGTTGTTAAAAACTGTTTTGTGAGGATAAAGCGCATAGCTCTGAAAAACCATTGCAACATCTCGCGCCCGTGGAGGCAGACCCGTAACATTTCGACCATCGATGAGAATCTCGCCGCTGGTCGGGTGCTCAAGCCCTGCTATCGTACGCATCAGGGTGGTCTTACCGCATCCCGATGGCCCCAGCAGAACAAGAAACTCGCCTTCTTGCACGGAGAGGGTCACGCCATCAATCGCTCTCACATCGTCAAAATGCTTGGTTACATTATTGATGTCAACAGTTGCCATAATTTCTTCTCTCAGGATGCGTTTTGCACGGGGTCAGTCAAGATTCATTATGGATGCAAAATCGGATAGTCATAAATCAGATTTCAGGTAGATGTGGGGGTGAGTCCTGGACTCACCCCCGCATCTGTGAGTGTTATGCAGAACCTGATTGGGCGTCTGCACCCTGTTTGTGCATGGAAGCGCTAGTGTTTCGAAGCCTAAATGAACCTATTTCGGCCCAACTGCACTAGTCACTTCCTCCGACAAGTCCTCGCTCACGCCACTTGGCAAAGATCTCCTTGATCTGTGCTTCGGCTTCCGCCACCGCTTCTTCGGGCGTCACTTCACCTAGGGCGGCTCGTCCCATCATGGTTGGAATGATGTTCGTGGCATATACCTCAGCAACCGCCGGATTGGAGGGACCGGGGTATCCCAGATAGGTGACCCAGTCCTCGGCTGACAGCAGAACCTTCAGTTTATCAGCAGGATTGGAGCCGAATGGATCGACATCCAGCCAACCGCCGTCCGCATATAACTGCGGGACAGTAGACTTGAAGGCCGGGAAGTTGTAGATTTCGCTGTTGTATACAGCCTGATCATAGTTGGCCGTGAGATCGAGCATGAAGGCTTTGCCAGCGGACATTTCATCGCTGCCCTCTTCTACGTAATTCGGCATTACGTAGACGTTCCACACATGGGCAGAAGCATGCTGATCGCCCCTGGGGCCTTTCAGGGCAGGCGTAAGACCAATGTTATCAGCAGCAGCCTCATCGATCTTTTGCAGGCTTCGATACGCAGAGATCGAGTTCAGAATATAGGAAAGCTCTTCGGCGATCAGCCCCTGATTGTTGGAGGCAGCATTCCAAGCGAACACCTCTTCCGTCATTGTCTGCTGATAGAGATCAGTGACATATTGGACAGCCTCAATGACCTCTGGTGAATTGATGACCACGTTCTCATTGGCATCCTGAACGGAGCCACCAAACGACCAGATGATGGCCCGCATCGCCATGTTGGAGTCGATTTCCGGTGAAAGGCCGAGACCCATCGGAACGCCAGATTCCTGGTAAATCTTGGCACCGCCATCCAACAGTTCTGCATACGTTGATGGCCCATTCGGGTATCCAGCATCCGTCCACAGCTTGATATCATAGTCGCCGGGGTCTGGAACCCACGCATGGCAGTAGCCATACCACTTATCATTGGCAGGCAGGTACGAGTTAGACGTGCAGGTTTCCGTCTGCGGCCCGAACAGTTCCTGCGCTTTCATGTTAACATCCGCGAGATCATGGACGCCTTCGACGAAGCTGGATACCCCAATATTCAACTCGACAAGGGACGGGCCCTCTCCTGCATCAATTGCTGCTGAAAGAGTTGCTGGGAGTTCGGCAATGTTGACATGATCGACCGTGACTTCGACGTTGTATCGATCTCCCCACTCCTGCGCATACGCATCAAACCATTCATCATAGCGAGGTACGAAGTGGCTCCACTGAAGAATGTGAAGTTTCGTCCCATCGGGGAATGGATCGCGCTCTTCCGCTGGCTTGAACTCGATAGGCTCACCGAGGTCAATCGGCTCCGCAGTCGTAGCTTCTTCGGTCGCGGCTTCCTCGGTCATGGCCTCTTCGGTCATGGCTTCCTCAGTCGCAGGGGGTGGCGCTTGCTCCGTCTCGGCTGGCGGAGGCGCTGGCGGTTCCTCAGTGGCAGCGGGTGTACAGGCGACCAGGACGAGTGCCCCAATTAGCAGGAAGCCCAGTACAATCCTCCAACCTTTCCAGTTGTGCGGCAAATGTTTTGACATCTTGCTTTCTCCCTCCATTTGAATGTGGCGGATTACCCCTGCTTTGGCAGGACTAATCACTTTAGCAGACGACGACTCGTGTAGCGGTGGTTGATGTAGTATGCGGCCTCCTCCTTCCGGGCTGATTGGCATGGGATCACCCAGCCGGATGGCTGGTAGCGCACCATCGCTGGCTGGATCAGATTCCATATCCAGCATAGAGAATCAGCGCTTGCTTCAGCAAACAGCAGTTCTGCCCCGATGGCCTGCTGCCTGTATATCATAGGTGAAAAGGAGGTATTCTATTTCAGTGTCTTGGCAAGGTATCTTACAATGATAAGAAAAGATATGTCAATTCAGGGGAAAACTATGTCAAACTCCAGGGTGTTTGTATCCCGCGTCATCCCGGATCAGGGGTTGGAACTGATCAGGACAGTTGCTGACGTAGAGGTGTGGCCAGAAGAACTACCGCCTTCCTACGAGATTCTGTTGGATAAAGTAAAGGGAGTGGATGGGCTGGTATGCCTATTGACGGATAGGATAGATGTGGAACTCATGGATGCAGCAGGCCCGCAGCTCAAGGTGATCAGCCAGATGGCGGTGGGCTATGACAACATAGATGTAAGCGCCGCGACTCAGCGCCGCATCCCCGTGGGTAACACGCCGGATGTGCTGACCGAAACGACAGCTGACTTCGCCTTTACCCTGCTAATGACTGCAGCTCGCCGCGTGGTTGAGGGAGCACGCTATGTAAAGGATGGCCGATGGGTCACATGGGGCCCAACACTCTTGATGGGTCACGATATTCATGGTGGCACTTTGGGTATCATTGGGTTTGG
>JAHEME010000532.1 GCA_024643825.1 Chloroflexota bacterium
GCGCGTGCAAATCCTGACGATTGACGATCTGCTGCACAAAGGGGCGCGGGTGGAGATGCCGCCCGTGCATGGGACGTTCAAGCAGGCGGAACGGGTGGAGGAGTCGGGGGGGAAGCAGGGTCGATTAGGGTTGTGAGAACCTCACCCCCGCGAAGTTGGATTGTTAGAGAACATGCATGCGGCCCCCTCTCCGTCGACGGAGAGGGGGAGTTGCTTTGTGCGTAAAACAGGGTGGGGTAGTCGATGAACTGACGGCAAGAAATTCGTGGCCCAGTCCCTTTTGAACTATCATAAGGGCCGAGCAATCGGGCAAGCGTCTTTCTCGAAGGAAGTCATCGAATGCAAGCCATCGGCTATCTGCCATGCGATTCGTAATCACGGGCGGCGGAACGGGCGGGGGAGTCTTCCCCGCGCTGGCTGTCACCGAGGCTGTGCGCGCGATCCAATCGGACGCAGAGTTCCTGTGGATCGGCAGCATCAGCGGCCCGGAGCGCGATCTGGTGGAACGGGCGGGCCTGCGCTTCGAGGGCGTATCGGGCGGCCCGGTAGTGGGAGTGGGCGCACGGGCGGCGATCAGTGCAGTGCGGCTGATCGCAGGTACGATGCGGGCACATCGACTGCTGTCGAAGTTCCGGCCCGACGCGATTCTCAGCACGGGCGGCTGGCCCACCATCCCCGCGACGCTGGCGGGATGGCTGCGACGCGCGCCGATCCTAATCGTCCTACCCGACATCGAACCGGGGTCGGCGATCAAGGTGATGGCGCGGATCGCGAAGCGCGTCGCCGCTCCGCTGCCCGCCTCCGAGTCCCACTTCCCACCGGGGAAGGTGGTCGTGACCGGGTATCCGCTGCGCGGCGATCTGCTCAAGGCGGCGGGGCACGATTCGCTGGGGAGGGCTTCCTCTGTAGAGTCGCTACCCCACCCCCGGCCTCGTCCCGGCTTGCGCGATGCTTCGCATCGAACGCAAGCTAGACCGGAGAGGGGAGAAAATCAGCCTCAACCTTTTGTGGATTCTGAGAACTATCGGAGTCTGAACGCGGAGGGGGGCAGGAAAATCCCCCATCTCCTCGTAATGGGCGGGAGCAAGGGGGCGCGCAGCATCAACGAAGCGCTGCTGGCCCATCTGCCCGACCTGCTGCCGAATTGCACGATCACGCATATTAGTGGTACGCTGGACGCGGACACCGTGAGTCAGCGGGCGGCGCACATTCTGGCGGAACTCTTGCCGCAGATCGCCGGGCGCTATCACGGCGTGGCCTTTCTGCATAGCGAAGATATGGCGCACGCGCTGGCATCCGCCGATCTGGTGGTGGCGCGGGCAGGAGCAAGCACCCTGGGCGAATTTCCCCTGTTTGGCTTGCCTGCTATACTCGTGCCATATCCGTACGCATGGCGTTACCAGAAGGTCAACGCCGATGCGCTGGTCGATCAGGGAGCCGCCCTGCGGTTGGATGACGATCAACTGGCGGCGATGCTGGGGCCGACCGTGCTTGAACTCTTGCACGATCCCGCCCGACTCGGCGCGATGGCGGCGGCTATGAAGTCTCTGGCGAAACCCGATGCGTCCGCACGGATCGCCCATCTACTCATCGAACTGGCACGCGCATAGGGTTTGACTGTGCGCCGGGGAAGCGACTCCCAACACAAGGACAACGTCCCGTGATAGAACTCTCCGCCGTTTTCTGGATCTTTGTGGTGCTGTTCGGCATCATTGGCCTGATGCGAGGCTGGGTGCGCGAGATCCAGGCCACTGCCGCCGCTGTGCTGGCGATGTTCATCATCGAACAGGCCAGCCCGTGGGTGTGGCAGGTGCTCGTCAGCCGCACCACTGCCGATGTGCTCGCCGCCGACCCGCTGGGCACGCTGCGGCGGCTCGTGATGCTCAAATCCGCTATTCTGCTGATCGTCGTGTTCTTCGGCTATCAAGGCCCGGTGCTGATCAGCCTTGCCACCTCCGGGCGGGGCAGCGCCAACAAAACGCGCGACTCGATTCAGGAGGGGCTGCTGGGGCTGGGTGTTGGCCTGCTGAACGGCTACCTGATCGTGGGGGCGCTGTGGTGGTATCTGCATGTGGCCCAGTATCCGTTTGAGTGGATGATCAGCCCATTGAACTTCCCCGATTCGTCCAGCGCGGCGATGATCGCCAGCCTACCGCTGCGCTACCTCGCCAGCCCGTGGCTGGAGATTCTGGTGGTAGTGTTCTTCCTGATTGTGATTGTGGTAGTGTTATAAGCGATTGGCGGTTAGCGATTCGCTTTTAGCCATCAGCAGCCAGCTTTCAGCAGCCATCGCATTGTCGAGGGCGATGGTCGATCATTCGCCCCCCCCACCGAAGAGCCTCCGCAGCCACAGCCCGAACTTCACGTAGGGATGCGCCTGCGTCCGCAGCAGCCGATCCTCCATCACACGCAACTGATCCTTCAGAATTGGCAAGGCGGTGCGGTCGCCGCCCACATCATGGACGAGATGTTCGCTCCCCGGCTGGACGGCGGCGAACCAGTTCTGCCCGGTGATGTGCGGCCAATCGACCGGAACATACGTCAGACCCGCCGCCTCGGTGATCGCAGTCATGAAGGCGGGCGTGTAGGTGACTCGTCCGGGGTAGACCCAGTGATCGCCCGTGTAATCTTGATCACCTTGCAGGTAGCTGGCAACGAAGATCGAAGTCGGCCTCATCACCTGCGCGGCTTCCGCAAGGCAGGTGCGCGTCTGATCCGGGGTGGTGTGCGAGAAGATCGAATGCACGAGGATGTAATCGAAGGTCTCGCCGAACACGGTCAGGCGAAAGTCAGCGCTGGTATCGAAGCGCGGACGCTTGATCGCCACCTGATCGTGGCCCACCTCGTGCTCGATGCCGTCATCGATGAGCCACTGTTCGGGGTCGATGCCGAAGTAACGGTCGGGCAGCAGATAGGGAATCAGCAGCTTGCCCCCGCGCAGCGATCCGCAGCCCACATCGAGCAGGGTATGGTGCTGGCGGAGTCCGAGCGCGGTCAGCAGATTGAACTGCATGGCGGCCATCAGATCGTACTCTTCGATGGGGCCGACAAATGCCTTATAGTGATGATCGCCTGCCTTCAGCCCGGCCTCAGATGGGGGTATCGTCATCTCGCCTCCCTGGTGTAATTTACGATGCCGAGTATACCTGACAATCGAATGGTCAGGCTAAGAAAATGATGTCCCAT
>JAHEME010000038.1 GCA_024643825.1 Chloroflexota bacterium
CGTACCAGGAACTTCCTGTACGAGGCCATCCGGGGCCATCCGGAGACCAGATGAGATTCACTCCATTTGCACGCACCAATCGAGCCTGGAGATTCCCATCGTCAAGGCGTTGTGACACACGGATAACGGGTTCTATGCCAGCTATGATGAGGGTTAAAATGGGAAGCCCCGCAGCCAGAGACATAGCGATCTTGCGTGATGTAGGACGGCCAAACCAGTAAAGCGCACCAATTCCAATCAATGGCACGATAAGCAAAAAGGTGGCCGCGTTGGAGAAGGCCTTGAAGAACCACACGGCGAGCAATGCGAAGATCACATGCAGACCGCCGCCAACCCGGGGCCAGGAAATTGAAATCAGCGCGACTCCCATAAAGATGAGCATCGGGCCAAGATACTGTACAAACATCAGCCCCATGTTCGATAGCAGGGACTCGTAATACCAACCCTCGTGGAAGTTCTCGATAGTGCCCCAAAATGCCCAAATGCAGGTAATGGCGGTAGATAAACTCACCGCCACCCATCCTGCTATTTGGCGCATGTCAGGTGATTTCATCGTTTTCTTCCTTTGCGCCTTCGTGGTGAAGTGTTGCTATTCTTCAGGGAGAGCGTCAGCCCATAGGAAACTCTACCAGACTCCCGGCACGAGCCGATAGCGCGTCTTCTGCGTGAACTCGGTGTAGCCAGGGAGTTCGGCTTGCAGGGTGCGATCTTCCAGCGCGGTACGGATCACGTACAGGATGGCGGCGGCAGCAGATGGGATCAGTGCCCACCACGAAGCGAGCATCAGCGGCATGGCGAGGGTGAAGAGGATCGCGCCCACATAGCCGGGATGCCGCACGATGCGATAGGCTCCCCCGGTTGCGACAGTGTGACCGCGCTCAGTCTGGATACGCACCACCGGAGCGAAGAACGCATTCGACGCGATGGCCCACAGCGTGATCGCGTATCCTACTGTCACGACAACCGCCATCGCTGTCTGAAACGGGAAGCTGAAATCCGCACTCCACCCGAAGCGTTCATCCAGCCCGGCGACGATTTGAGCGATCAGCGGCAGGAGGCCAGCCGCCAGCGGCATGATGATCAGGTCCCAGCGTTTTGCGTTCGGCCCCGCGCCGCTGCGCTCTACGATCAGACCGGGGTTGCGCGGCAGGACGAGGATCGCCGTACCGACATCGAATAGGAAGAAGATGCCCGCGTACAGCCACCCCCACCACCAATCCCATCGTCCGGCGGCGAGCATCAGTACAGCGCCTATGAAGAGTTTGTAGGATGTTCCGCGCACAGCCCAGCGCAGGAAACTGCGGGTCGTGATGGTTTCTTTTGGAGCGAGTGCGGTTGATTCCATAATGAAGCGCCTTTCCACTTGCCAGCGTGACAAACATGATAGCTAAAAAGTTACCACCTTATCCGCCTCTGCTACCCATTGCGCCAACTGACTCATCGTGCTGAGTTCGACACCTGGAATCAGGGTGAGTTCACGGAGGCCGCGCGCATCTCCGCAGGTTCCGCAGGCTTTGATCGGAACCCCCCGGTTAATCAGCCCTTTGAGCATACGCTCGATATTGTAGTAGCCATCCGGGGTCTTCTGACCGGGCAGGGCGCAGAACACCGCATCTGCCATCAAGAAAACCTGAACTTCGACATCCGTGTTTTCCTTTGGAAGCGTCAGCGCCAGACGGAAGGCGTTATAGGCTTTCTCAGAACCGTAGGGTGCATCATTGATGATTAGTAGAATTTTCATACGAGTGTAAGTTCCCTGATATCGACTTCCTGATCGACACCCAGCATACCTAACGTCGATAGGCTCTCCACCTACAATTTGTCACGTCTACAGTTGATACTCCTCCTGTCGGATTACATCTCAATAGTGGGCAGGAAGCGCGGCGGGCGGCGGGCCTGCATCTCCTGCTCGAAGGCGAAAGCCAGTTTGATCAGCGTCGGCTCCTGATACGCCCCACCGATGAACGAAATCCCCACAGGCAATCCGAAGACGAACCCCGCCGGGACGGTGATACTGGGGTAGCCCGCCACCGCCGCCGGGGACGAACTCCCGCCGCCGCCCTGCGGATCGCCATTGACGAGATCTGTGAGCCAGGCCGGGCCGCCAGAGGGCGCGATGATCGCGTCTAGCTGGTGCTTCGCCAGCGTCGCGTCGATGCCTTCATCCCGCGCCAGACGATGATTGGTCGCCAGCGCATCGCGGTACGCCTGCTCGGTGAGCGGGCCTTTCTCCTGCGCTTTGATCAGCCACTCCTGCACGAAGTACGGCATCATCCCATCCCGGTTGCGCTCGTTGAAGTCGATCACGTCTGCCAGCGACCGGATGCGAATTGCGGGGTCAAGGCGGGATAAGTAAGCGTTGAGGTCCGCTTTGAACTCGTAGAGCAGGACTTCGAGTTCGGGTTCGTCCAGTTGATCGGTGTTCTTGATATTGGCCGGATCGACGATCACTGCGCCGAGACCGCGCATAGCGTCGATGGCTTCTTCCATCACCTGATCCACCTGATCGTGAAACCCGAAGAAATTCCGCGCCACGCCGATGCGTGCACCGCGTAGACCGCGCGGATCAAGGAATTGGGTGTAATCAGTGGTTGTATGGCCCTCGCTGGCAGCGGTAGCCGGATCACGCGGATCAACCCCCGTCAGCGCACCCAGCAGCATGGCGGCTCCGGTTACGGTTCGCGCCATCGGCCCGGCAGTATCCTGACTGTGCGCAATAGGAATGATCCCCGCACGACTGATCAGGCCCAGGGTGGGCTTGATGCCGACGATCCCGTTGATGTGGGAAGGGCAGATGATCGAGCCATCGGTCTCTGTGCCGACTGCCAGCGGGGTGAGGTTCGCTGCCACCGCAACCGCCGACCCGGAACTCGACCCACACGGGTTGCGATCCAGCGCATACGGATTGCGCGTCTGTCCGCCGCGACTGCTCCACCCGCTGGTGGAATGCGTGGATCGCATGTTGGCCCACTCGCTGAGATTCGTCTTGGCGAGGATCACGGCCCCGGCACGGCGAAGCTGCTCGGCGACGAACGAATCGCGCGGAGCGATGGAGCCTTCCAGCGCCAGCGACCCGGCGGTGGTCTGCATGCCGTCGGCGGTATCGATGTTCTCTTTAAGCATCACGGGGATGCCGTGCAAGGGGCCGCGCAAGCCTTTCTCGCGTCGCTCCCTGTCGAGCGCATCAGCAATGGCGAGGGCGTCCGGGTTGACTTCGATCACCGAGTTCAGCGTCGGGCCGGATCGATCCCGCGTTTCGATTTGCTCAAGGCATTGTTCCACAAGGGCGCGGCTGCTGAGTTCTCCCGACGCAAGGCTGCGCTGAATTTCGGCGACGGTCATTTCATCCATTGGGCGATCTCCGTGAGAGGCTAGACAATTCCTCTAGTTGGGATTATCAAGTAGATGGTGCGCTGCTTGATTGGGATGTGTCTCCAATTCCGCCGTTCGAGTCATAAGGGCTAGAACCTGCGAAGATCAGAAGCGAGATTCCCACGACAATTAGTGTGACGGAACTCATGGCTCCAAGCATCGGCAGTGTGGAGCGGGACACAGGGACCTGCGTGATCAGAATCGATGCAATTGCAGCGAGGATTCCTGCCCCAATCGCGCCGAATCCGAGGAATGAAGCATGGTTTCTGGCGAGAGCGAATCTGAGAGTCATTTTGACGAGATGCAATGACCCTTCGGACTGAATGCGAGGATTCATTAAGATGAACCAGTATACCGCAGTGGCCCATACTACAGTTGGCGGCAAATGATTCAGCAAGTTTACGTTCAGGTATGAACCAAGCATAAATAGCGTGCCGGAAATTGTGTACAGCCAGAAGCCATCCGATGGCGCTAGTGCCCCTAGAGCAATGGGCAGAACATAGTACTGGATACCATAGCCAGGTGTAAAAGTGAGGAAGAACAACACCCCGAAAAGACAACGCTTCAGCAGATTGGGATTGCGTAGGGCAAACGGAAACAGGAAGAGGGCACCAATGAAGAGGGGAGTGTAATTGACATTCAAGAACAACCGCAGACCGTAAGGGAATCGCTGGTCAGCACTATATAGAAACACATTGTGGATGATCCCATCCAATGCTTCAGGAGAATTCAAATAGGGAAGAAATGATGCCAGGAAGAGGGCAACTGACAAAGCCAGAGCAAGAAACTGCACCCACCGCCTGCGGATAGTGGCAAGAACGAGAATCGTCGTCTCATAGAAAATAATGTGTTTTATGATCAGGGCCGCCGTTGCGAAAAACCAGCCCCAGAATCTTCTGGAGGATCGCTCCGGGACTTTGAGAGAAATCAGGATACCTACGAGAAGCACCAAGACAGAAAGATTGTCAAATTGTCCATGATAGCCAGAAACCATAAACGAGACGGGATTCAAAAAAAAGAGGGAGATTGTTTTTAGGGGCGAAAGCTTCCTGACTCTGGCAAGGGAAACCAAGACCGCAACTGTCGCCAGGTCAACAAGACTAACGACAGAGCGAACCAGGCCATGAAAAGGTATCCCTTGAATCTGTTTTAGGAGACCAAGAATTAGAAACCAGATCGGAGAGTAGTTGTAGCGATCCGTCTCTGCATATACGTTGCCGCCGCCTGTAACAATGTCCGATACAATATCATATGACGTAATGTCGTGATTGAATCTTGGATTGAACGCAAGGAAGATCCTTATAGTCATTCCAAGAAGAATGATCAGGACTATGGTGATTGCCCTTGTCTTCATCTGATCTGTGTCTTCGACACTATCCGTGAGGAACAAACCCATAACAACCAGGCTAATGACTGAGGCGAAGATAGGCACAATGTAGATGGGCGTGTTCAGTTCGGGATAGGTATCTATCCAGAGTGAAGTTGTCAGGATGAGTAAGGCAGCAATCCCCAGCAAAGACACCAGCAGTGCCAGATTAATCTGTTTCAGTGTTAGCTTCACGGCCATAGCAACCCTTTAATGTCCTGTAACGGGTGAGCAGACCTGCAAGCCTCTCCGGATTACACCACATCTACATGAGATGTGCAATGAGGATTGGCAATCAGGGACAAGATCGCTGAAAGCAAACCTGAGAGAAATGTTGCTGGGCAGCATTCCTATGAGAGCGATTTCTCTAAATTGCGGGAACATGCTACTGTTCTACGTCATTCGAGTTGTTGAATGCAAATTAGGCCAGAAAGAGGAGCAGCATGGGGTTAGCAACATTGGTAGGATTGGGCATGTATCCAACCGTGAACGTCCGGGAAGGGGCCGGGCTGGGTTTCGCTATTGTGGAGAGTATGCCGCGTGGCACCAGCGGGCTGGAGGTGCTGGGCGCGCGTGCCGATGCGGATGGCGACGGGCGCGGCGGCAAGACCTATCAGTGGATTCAAGTGAAGCTCTCCGATACGCGGACAGGGTGGGTACGCGACGATCTGGTCGAGATCGAAGGCGACCTGACTAGCGTGGGGTATGGTGAATTAACCAGCCCGATGCTGGCGTTCTCGCTGACGCGGCAGGAGAGCACGGTCAGCCGGGGTGCGGTGATCGCCGCCGAGGCGTTTGAACCGGAATTCCCTGCGGGAACGGCCACGCTGCGCGGCATTGACAACTTCCCAACGGTGAACATCCGCGCGGGGGCGGGAACCCACTACCTTCAGGTAGTGAGCCTTCCGAAAGGTACGAGTAATCTTCGCGTCCTCGATGCGCGTCCTGACGAGGAAGGTCGTGCGTTTCAGGAAAAAACCTACCAATGGCTGAACATTACGCTGCCGGATGGTCGAACAGGGTGGGTGCGCGATGATCTGGTTGAGATCATGGGCGACCTGAGCAGCGTGGGCTACGGCAAGCTGGTAAATCCCGTCGTGGCGTTTTCACTGACGCGCGATGTGACTGGCATCGTCGTACCTCCACCGCATATGCCGGCTGCGGCCTGCATCGCGGAGATCACGGGGATCGCCAGTCTGAGCTTTGTGCGGGTGCGATCCAGCGCCTCGCGCCTTTCCAGTGAAGTCATGCAGGCCAACCGGGGCTTGACCGGGCTATCTGTTCTGGGGGCGGAAGCCGATCAGCAGGGCGAGGGTCTGAATGGTAAGACCTATCAGTGGTTCAAGCTCCAGTTCCCGAATGGCGTTACAGGCTGGGTACGCGATGATCTGATCTCCATTCAGGGGGATTGCAGCAACGTTGGATACGGAAACGTCGCCAACCTGTCGATGGCCTTTTCCCTGACGCGCGCCGGAACCACCACAGGTGGGACGCACGGCGTCCCCGGTACGGGGAGCGGCGGGCTGTTTCCCCGACCTGTGGAGAACACGACTGTGACCAATCCTTTTGGCAGTGGTCACCTGGGAATCGATTTCGCGCCGGGGACGACGATCTACAGCGGCCCTGCAGCGGGGATCGTCGTGCGTGCCTTCACCTGCGCCAAGTGTCCGAGTCAGGGGCCAAGCGCCTATAACAAGGTTCCAAAGGATCAGGTCTTCAATGATCCGGGGTGGGGGTGGGGCTTCGGGAATCATGTAATTGTGTGCTATCAGAACAGCGTCCTTCCAGCCAGCACACAGCAGGCGCTGGCTTCAAGCGGGCATGCGGGGCATCATCTCTTTGTGATGTACGCCCACATGGGCTCGATGAAGGTCGGGGTCGGGAACATCGCGCCGAAGACTCCGCTGGGGATTATGGGCAATACAGGTTACTCGACCAACCCGCATCTGCATGTGGAGTTGAAGGCCGGGGCAAGCACCATGGCCGTCAGCCAGAACGGTGGCTGGGCAGCGCTGGGCGATTCGCTGAACCCCGGGATTCTGTTTACAACATAATTGCTAATCCACATCAAAGGCGACGGGCCAGATCGGGCGGCCTGCTGTGCGCTCTCTGGCGATCACCTGCGCGATGTATTCATCGAAGGGGCTGGCATTCAACGGGCAGGCCATTGCCGCCTGCCACGCGGTACACTCCGCGCCGGGAAACACAACGCTTGAAGCCGAGGACGGATGCAGCGGCAGGGTGATCTCGGAGCTATGCGAGAGGTAGCCGACGATCTTCCGGGCGGCGGGGATATCGTGGGAGAGGAACATCTGCGGTCGGCGGGGGCTGTCCTTCGGCCCGCGAGTGTAGCCGATCAACACGCCATGATGCACATACACCGACGCATGATGCGACGGGATCGGGCTGATCCAGTCCAGCAAATCGGGGCCGGGTTCGATGGTGAAATCCACCCCGGATTCTTCTCGTTCCCATAGCGCATGGAGGGCGGGTAGGTCTGCCTCGGTGGGTGGACGCACGTCGAGTTCTGACGGGGCTTCTTCGCTGACCATCACGGTCACTGAGGAGGCCCCATATGCGTGGGTCTGATAGCCAAAACGCGGATAGTACGATTTGTGACCGAGGAGGAAGCTCAACGCGAAGCCCTTCCGTCGCGCCACGCTGTGACCGTCTTCCATCAGCGCCCCGCCGATGCCCTGCCGCTGGAATGCCGGATCGACAGCCAGCGGCGCGAGGTTCACCGCGCGGACGGGCTGACCCAGCAGCCGAATCGCGTGCGGGGAGAACATCGCATGACCCACGACCTGCCCATCGATCTCGGCGACCAGCGCGAGATCGGGATCGTAGCTGGCGCGGTGGCGCAGCAGCGCGACGATCACGGCTTCGTTGGCGCGGCCTCCGAAGGCGCGCACATGGACGTTCGCAATCGCGGCAAAGTCGTGAGGGGTTTCGGGACGGATGATCATGCGTGTATGGTGGCTCAGACGCGGTGAAGAGTCAATTGTGATTACTTGTCGGAAATTCTTGACAACGTTCACCTTGCTGTCGATAATTACGAATAGGATGATCCGTGCGAAACCAGGGGCTTATTTGCGTGCCTACCGTCTTGCAACAAGGATCACATCGTTTTTTCGTGACGCTGAGTGACTGTAATGAGCCACCTCACATTCATGTTGAGCATGACAATCGGAAAGCCAAGCTCTGGCTTGACCCGGTGGAAATAGCAAGATCAGGTCGATTCAAAGAACATGAGTTATTGGATATAGAACGAATAGTGAATGCGAATCGAGACATGTTTTATGAAGAGTGGGAAAGGTATTGTGGAGGGCCAGCGTGACTAAACCTCAGGAAGATTTGACGCCAAGTGCAATCGGTGTAGAGATTCATGGTGGCCGGTTATGGGTGGAACTGGCAGACGGGCGTGTAATCGGAACACCATTGGATTGGTATATGCCCCTCGCCAATGCAACCCCGGAGCAACTTCGCAACTACGAGTTATTGGATGACACCATTCACTGGCCCGATCTGGATGAAGACTTATCCGTAGCTGGAATGCTGGCAGGTGTCCGTCCCCGTTATCCGTGGTCTGTTGAACAATGGCGAGATCGAGTTGATTCTATTAAGTCGTTGCAGAAACGTTATGGGCCTGAAGCGACTATCTATGTACCGATCCATCTCACCGATCCGTTGGAAGCCAGCGTCACGGTCAAGGAGATCGCAGACGATTACGGTCTCAGCACGGATGCAGTCTATCAATCGATTCGTCGCAAGCGGCTCCCCGCCCAGCGATCCGGTTCAACGTGGCTCATTCGCCGCCGCGATGCGGAGGTGTTGTGGGGTGATTCGGAGACGACGGTTCGGGCAACTGGGTGATTGATCTCTCTAGTCTTGCTCGCCTACTCCCAGCGCAGTCAGCGTCTCTTCAGCCGCCCGCGCAATCAGCGGATCGGGGTCGTCGAGGGCATCGGTGAGATGCGGCAGGACAGCCGGATCGCCGATCTGACCCAGCGCCCAGATCGCGGCGAGCCGTGCCAGCGGATAGGAATCAGTCAGCGCCTCGATCAGATCGGGCAGGGCGCGAGCGTCGCGCAGTCTACCGAAGGCCACCGCACAGGCAATGCGGCTGCCACCCGATCCGTGAATCAAGGCATCGGTCAGTTTCGCGTAACCCTCCCCGTCGAGGGGTATTTCCGTGTACGGATACGTCCACCCCACCGAGCGGATCAACGTGCGCGCTGCCCGGCGGTCGGTGACGCGCCCGATGATCCACGCCGCCGCGCGCCGAACATCGCGGTCGTCATCATGCAGCAGAGCCAGCAGCGGAATCACCGCCGTCGCTCCCATGCGGATCAGGGCGCGGACTGCCGCGTCGCGGCTCTCGCGCTCACGCAGCCCTGCGAGGGCGATGGGCAAGGTATCTTCGACGCTGAGAGCAGGTTCCGCGCCCGTGCGCGGATCATTGCCACCGAGGGCAGGCGAATGCGGCGCGCGTCCCTCTGGAATCCCACCAGAGGGCGGCTGCTCCGGCGGTGCGCTCACATCCCCCAGTAGATTCTGGATGGTATCGATCAGGCGGTCAGCGTCGCGGGTCATGCGGATAGTCTACCCCGTGATACGTCCGTCAAGTATCTTGACGATCTGATCGAGGTGATTGTTATCGTGCCAGACGGTCAGGAACAGTTGATCATGCAGCGTGAAGCGTCCTCGGCGCGTGTGTGTTGCCGGACGCTCCCAGTCTTCCTCAGAGCGCGCGGTGTAGAAGGCCAGCAGCACATCGCGGCGCGTGCGCCATTCTGCATACATGGCGTCGAGGTTCTGCGCGTTGTAGTTCCCGTCGATGACCGCCTGATCCGCATCCAGATCAGGTAGATCGGGGAAGTCCTTTTCGATGGTCAGGCGGGCGCGTTCGAAGTCATGCAGGTGGCACACGACTTCCAGCACCGTCCAGCCATCGCCGCCATCGCGGAAGGTGATGGTATCTTCCTGCGGCGTGGTTTCCAGAATGTGGCCCAGAATGATCGGGCTGCGGCGTAGTTGATCCAACTGCCAGTTGCGGATCACGGTCATCGGCTGCATTGGTTAGTTTCCTCTGGAAAAAGGACAATTCAATCATGATATGATCACTACGGGATTTGGACAACGTGTTCATACACGGCCCATGTCTCGCGGGCCGCGCGCTCCCACGAGAACTCGGCTGCCCGTGCCAGACCGCGCTCACGCAGATCGGCGCGCAGGGGTTCGTTGTGCAGCAGAGTATGGATCACCTCATAGATCGCAGCGACTCGCTCCGGGTGGAAGGTCAGCGCCGCGTCTCCGGCGATCTCGCCGAGGCTCGATGTGCTGCTGCACGCGACGGGCGTTCCGCAGGCCATCGCTTCGAGGACGGGGAGGCCGAAACCTTCATAGGTAGAGGCCGTCACCGCGACGGCAGCGCCCGCATAGACCGCAGGCAAATCTTCGTCGGGGATGAAGCCGGGGCGGATCACCGCGTCTGCTTGCCCGTGCTGCTCAATCGCCGCATGGAAGCTCCCTGTGAGCCAGCCCTCTGAGCCGACTACCACCAGCCGCAGGTCAGGATCATCGACACGCAGGGACGCAAGAGCTTCCACCAGACGCGCCAGATTCTTGCGCGGTTCGATGGTTCCCACGGTCAGCAGGTAGCGCGGGGGCAGGTTGTACTTTGCCTGTACTTCTGCGATCCGTTCCGGGGATTGCGGAGTGAAGCGCGGCGCGGCGGCTTCATAGACTACCGTGATCTTCTCCTCCGGTGTGCCATAGGAATTCATCAGATCGTGCTTGGTGGCTTCGCTGATGGCGATGATCGCGTCGGCGCGGCGCACGAACAGCGGCATCGCCGCGTTCAGATACCAGTAATTCAGCCGCTTGTGATGCTCCGGGAACAGCTTGAAGATCAGATCGTGAACCGTGAGCACAGTCGGGATTCCGCGCAGCGGCATTAGCAAATGCTCGGTCGCGTGATACACGTCGGTGGGTGGCACGAGTCGATTGAACGGAATGCGCGCCATCTGCGCCAGCCAGATCACCATGCGCCACGGCTTGTAGCCCATGTGCGTGGATCGCCGGGGCAGGGCGGCGAGTTCGGGTACAGGCTGCGCAGCAGCGGTCTCGTTGGCGAATACGCTGACCAGTCCCGGATGCTGCACAGCAAGCGCAGCGGCGAGCGATGCCGCATAACGGCCCAGCCCGGCCCGCCCGTTCATAGCAGCAGAAGCATCGATGGTGACGTTCATAGTCGGGAGTGTAGCGCGAAACGAGGAACCGCAAAACTTGACGTTCACCTTTCGTGCGTCTCATGCTATACTCGCAGATTACATCCCGGAGGAGGAACAAGAGATCATCAGTATGTCAGAACAACCACTTTACCCACCGACCCGGCGTGTCCGGTACAGTCTTTTGAAGATTGTGATGCAATTCCTCGTGCGAACCCTGACGCGCTTTCACGTAGACGGCGTTGAGCATATCCCTCTTGGTGGGCCTCTCATTATCTATCTCAACCACCTGAGCTTCGTCGATTCTCCAGCCATATTCATCTCCGTGCCGCGCCATATTCACCATCTCGCCGCTGAGAAGTATGAACATCACTGGTTGTTTGGTGCACTGCTCCGTACCGGGGGTGGCATCTTCATCCAGCGGGGGGAAGTGGATCGCATCGCCCTGAAGAAAGCGGGCGCGGTGCTGGAAGATGAGCATCTGCTGATGCTGGCTATCGAAGGGACCCGTTCCACCACACGCTCCTTGCAGGAGGGCAAGACGGGCGTAGCTTATTTTGCTACCCGTTCGGGCGCGACGCTGGTTCCAGCGGCGGTGTGGGGTACAGAAAATGCGTTCGCGGCCCTCAAGCAATGCAAGCGCGCCGAAATTCATGTGCGCTTTGGCGAGGCTTTTCGCCTGCCAGAAGGCCGGGCGCGATCCGAAGACCTGGAAACCTACACCGACGACCTGATGGTACGCCTTGCGCAGATGCTCCCGGAGGAATATCGCGGCGTATACCGGGAACACCCCCGGATTGTTTCATTCCTATCACAATCAGATGCTTCCCACCTGTGACCGTGCCCATCGCACGAAGACTGTGCTAAAATCGATCATGGACTGGGAGTTATTCCAAACGCTGCTCACCGATCCTCGCGCAGCAATGGAAGGATGAAGGATGCCAGGTTCTAGCCGCACACACCGC
>JAHEME010000533.1 GCA_024643825.1 Chloroflexota bacterium
ATCCATCGTCGCTCTTAACGTGTGGGCTGAGCCCGAGGTATTAGAATAGCATTAAGCCCTATTTGCATCGCTCCGTCCGATACCGGGCTTTTGGGTGCTTAACCTGCAACTACTTTGCCGTTCACATAAGAGTTGCCATGGGAGGTATGAACATCGTCGCCCTTTGTCTGGAATTACGCAGTTCCTCCACCCACAATGAATGCTGTACTTTTTCCGTCTTCGGATCAGCATTTCCAGAAGAGAAGACATTCGAACCAAACCCACAGGGCAGAGATTGATCCCTGAATGAGATCAGTTCTAATCGATGACTATCCAATCGGCTATTGATTACGCTGTACGTTTATGAATTACAGATTGACAGGTCAAACCATCGACTATCGTTAAGTTTGAGAAAGCACCTTGACTCGATCATACGATTTCAGAGTCATTGTGCTAGGTGCTGGTCGTGTTGCTGAATCACTTCTACGAGTGAGACTGCCAGCTTCGATGAATGCTCAATGAATTCTTTCTCGTTCAGTCCTTACGAGTAATGTGATTGCTAGCGCGGCTATTCCCAGCACAACGAGTGTTGCGTCCGGAAATTCGGCTATCTCGGTCGTTGTGCTGCTAGTGCTGGAAGTTGTGGTGGCCGTAGTCACATTACCTGTGAAGGCTAGGTTCAGTGTCTGCAGCCCACCGTTGCTGATATTGTCGAAGGTCAAGTCCTGGTCGCCTTGAAGGTTGTTTAGGTAGAAGTCTACTGTCTCCCCATTCGTTCCATTGACCACAAGCTCGTACTGACCGCCCGATACCGTTGTGGTCCCGCGTATTTGGCCTCCCACCTTTGCGATGACGGTTAACCCGTCAGGAGCCGGGCTTCCATTCAATGTCACGGTTCCAGATACAAGCATTGGTCTCGCTGGGGGCTGCTGCGCATACACAAGCAAGCCTACCGCAGGCAAATAACTCGCACAAAGCCCCACCAATCCAATGATAGAGGCCACCATCAACAGCACTTCATATTTCCTCAAAATGATCACCTAGGCTTCCAAAGTGTCTCGTACGCTTAAGAATTCTAGCCTGCTGTAGGACATACGGCATAAGCTCGCTGTCTTGGAAGATTCTAAATACAGCACGAAGCACCATAAATGGATCAGTTTTCTAATCAAGGTGAGATGTTACGCATCAAAATCTGAACCGCATGTTTTGTCTAGTATTGCTGTCCCTCACATTGAGCTTTCCAATAATGAGCTTCCAGCTTGGCACTGCGTCAGCGACTAACCAGCCCACGTTCCTCCAAAATGCCCAAAGCAGGCTTGGTGTGCAGGGCGATAATTTGACCTACAAGTCGGTGGTAGTGCACGCAGAATCAAGACAATCGTCGCCCCCCCTGAAGTCATTGACTACGATGACTGCAACCACGGCGCAGGCCATGGTGCATCCAACCGGGCGCAAGCCGGGGACGAACGTGACAGGTTCCGCGTCTTCCAGCATGGCTGCATCTTTTTATCTCCAGAGAGCATCTCAACCAAATACTCTTAGCCCTTCTTCAAGCCCAGACCAGGCAGTTTCACCGCTTGTGAATTTTGACGGCCTGAAGGCACTTCAGAACAAACCAATCTATCCGTACGTGTACGTTCCGCCGGACACTGAGGGGGATATTGGATCGAATCATTACATTCAATCGGTCAACACGATTTTCGCCATTTACAGCAAGACGGGTACGCTTCTCGCAGGACCATACGGCGAGACTGCACTATTTGCTGCAGTAAGCGATCCGTATTGCGGACAATCGATTGACAATGGTGGAGACCCAATCGTGAAATATGATGCGCTCGCAGATCGGTGGCTCTTCACATATCTCTCCTACCCGACTGGCTTCAGTCCAGGCACAGCCCGATTCTATCTTTGCACCGCCGTCTCCCAGAGCGGGGATCCAACGGGTGCATGGTGGCTGTACGCATGGCGATATGACAACATCTTTGGACCCACCCAGGAGTTCCCAGACTATCCAAAGTACAGTGTGTGGCCGGACGGCTTCTACGTGACTGTCAACCAATTCAACCTAACCAACAACCCCGCAACAGGCTTCTGCAATTCTTACGGGGACGGATGCTATGATGGCGTTGGTGTCGGTGTGTTCAATAGAACTCAGATGGAAAGTGGCGCCGATGCACAGGCACTATTCGTTATGATTCCGCCTGGTCAAGGCGCTTCGTATGGATGCGATTTCTCTTTCCTTCCGTCTGATCTTAACGGTGCTACGCCTGCACCTAGCACACCTAACACGCTTGCAGAACTAATCTTCAGCTACCCGACCCTGAACGCTTGTTATGGATTCGAAGGCTTGAAGCTCTGGACTGGTAGCATAAACTGGGGGACGAATACCTTCACTGTGACATCGAGTTCTGGAATGAACCTACCAACGTTGCCATACAACCCAGATTTGTTCACTTTCTGGGGAATTCCGCAGCGACCTCCTGCAAAAGAAGTTTACAGTTGCCCAGCGCCCAACCAAGCCTTCCTCTGCACGGATTATCTTGATCCCATAAGTGATCGCCTAATGTATCGGCTTCAGTACAGAGACTTTGGAACCTACCAGTCTATCCTTGCAACGCACACAGTGGACGAGAATGGGAACAACCACGCGGGAGTGAGATGGTATGAACTGCGGAACACCGGGTCGGGTTGGTTCATCTATCAGCAAGGCGACTATGCCCCAGACTCAGATAGCCGCTGGATGGCAAGCATAGCACAAGACTCCGTCGGAAACATTGCGTTATGCTATTCAGCTTCCAGCACAACCCTCTTCCCATCAATCCGGTGCACGGCGCGTCTGTCAGGAGACCCCCTTGGCCAAATGACGCAACCTGAAATGACCATAACAGCGGGCAAGGGGTCGCAACTCGACAGTGCTAACGGGCCATATCAGTCAGGTAGGTGGGGCGACTACAGTGCCCTTCAGATAGATCCTGGCGACGACACAACCTTCTGGTACACGAATGAGTACTACAAGTCGTCTGGAACAGCGTTTGTAGTTGGTTGGAGCACAAGCATCGCATCATTCACTCTGCGGTCTATAGTGACTATCGGGCTTGATCTCATAGCTGGCTGGAACCTTGTCTCAATACCATTAGTGCCGGTCAACACTCAGATAACCGCAGTTCTAGCACCGCTGATCAGTTCAA
>JAHEME010000534.1 GCA_024643825.1 Chloroflexota bacterium
CCCCCATCACCACCCACCTCAACGCCGATCTCTGGCGTGACGGATGGCGGCAGTGGCGGCTCAGGTGTGAGCTGTGGCTCCGCGTGTAGCAGTGATGCCGATTGCGCAGGTCTTGGCCCAAACCCGGTATGTGCAGGCGGCAGTTGCTATGATTCGCAAACATGCGGCGGTGGCTCTACGGCAGGCGGCTCCACAACAGGTGGCTCCACAACAGGTGGCTCCACAACAGGTGGCTCCACAACGGGCGGGTCTACTACTGGAGGGCCAACCCCACCCAGCGGTGTGACTTCTGGCGGCTAATCAGAAGGCTGCTTGGTAACAAAGAAAAATGCGGCTGCTGGATATTTCGGCAGCCGCATTCTTGTTTCAGGTTATGATGGTGGCAGGTGGTTAGTTAGCCATCCTTCTTGCCGTTACCATTCCCGCCGCCATTCCCGTTTCCGTTTCCGTTCCCACCGCCATTGCCATTGCCGTTACCATTCCCATTCCCGCCACCGCTGCTGTTGCCATTCCCCTGGCCGTTGCCGTGATTGTCAGAGTTGCCCGGCCCCGGATTGTCCTGGGGAGTCGTGGCAGGTTCTTCAGCGGAGACAGAGTCCTCTTCAGAGCCTTGCTGGGCGCTGTTTCCGTTGCCATTCCCATGCGAGGAATCGGGTGGGGCAGTGGGAGGGGATTCAGAGGCGGCGGTCGATTCTTCGGTAGGTGGCGAACTCTTCTTCCCTGGGTGGACGTGGCAGGTGAAAATCGCCTTCCCGCTGGGGGTGATCACCACCTTGGAATGATACGTTGTCCCGGCAAAGGTTCCACACAGGAAGCCCGCATTCTGGTACGCTGACTCGTAAATCATGTCGGTCAGCCCGGTATACTTGCATACCAGAACCGAGTTCCCACTTGGTGTAACGACAGAATGTGTATCAGTCGTGATCACTGGATCAGGACCAGGAAGTCCTGAGTCGAGTGGATTCAGGGCACACTCGACTCCGTTTTGTACGTCAGCGCCCGCAAATGCGACTTTTGGAAGCGCGATGCTTAGGATGAAGACCAGCAGAATTCCAGGATAAAGAACCCTGTCATAGGATGATTTCATGGCAGTCTCACACAATGATTGTGTGTGGCAATGATGACGTCCCGACCACAACCACACGGAAGAATGATTCCAATACCTCATTATAAATGGTTTTTCCGTACCCGTGCAAGACTCCTCTGGTACTATTCATGGCCTATTTCCGGGTGCTACCCTCAGGGGAGGCTCGCGTTATTATGGCGGCAGCGACCCTGCGAAGCGCATCCCGTCATGGCCCGCCCTGTGAAGTCGAAGGCGCGGACGCCCGATTGCCCCTGTCATGTGCTCATGTTACAGTGTGCGTCGGGAGGAAAAGTCATGGAGATCGATGTACCCAATCTCGAAGTGATCAACAACATCGACGAGCAGCGTTTTGAGGCTGCGCTTGGTGAAAACCTGGGAATGATCGAATATGATCGGCTGCCGGGTGTCTATGTGTTCACCCATACGGAGGTTCCGCCAGAGTACGGGGGGCGCGGAATCGCGGATCGGATGGCGTACATCGCGCTGGAGACAGCCATCGCCGAGGAACAGAAGATCGTGCCGGAGTGTCCGTTCGTGAAGAAGTATCTACAGAGACACCCGGAGTATGCGTGGCTGGTAGTGGTGCTGCCGGAGGATGAGCCTCCCACGTAAGCGTTTCACGGAAAGTCTTTCAAGAAGAGGTGTCCGTGAAACCTCACGGTTTGACCGAAAAAACTTTCGGCCAGACACTTAAGCCGCAGGCAGCGTGAAGAAGAATGTCGAGCCGTTTCCCAGTTCGCTTTGCAGGCCGACTTTACCGCCGAGACGCTCGGTAATGATCTTAACAATGGAGAGGCCCAGCCCATACCCTTTGGCTCGTGCCTCTTCCAGACGAGTAAACGGTTTGAATAGCTGATCGTGTTTCTCTTCGGGGATTCCTTGACCATTATCCCGCACCCAGAAGGTTACACTGCCATTACCGGTCGTCGCGCCCAATTCGATAAGCGGCGGGGTTCCTCCATATTTCACGGCGTTGCTAATGTAGTTGACCCAGATCTCTTCGACCCAGGGGCCATGCCCAATGCCGAGGGGCCATTCATCTGGCTGCACCAGCGTGGCTCCTGATTGCTCGATATCCAGCAGAAGCCGCTTCATCGCATCTTCGATGATCCGACCCATCCCCAGCGGCTCAACGCCCACATCGTCCAGATGCCGGATGCTTGCCAGCATCAGAAGCTCATCGATGATGAACTGCATTCGCAGGGCGCTTGCCCGCACGGTATCGAGTGATTCGACGATCTCTTTCTCGCTCATCGTCTCATAATCCTGCCGCAGCAGATCGCAGTATCCGATCAGAATCTGGATCGGGCCTTTGAGATCGTGCGCGACTGTGTGCGCATACGCATCCAGTTCGGCGATGAGCTGTTCGCGCCCGGCGTCGAGCTCCATCCGCCGCGAAATATCCCGCGCGACGTTGAGGAACACCGGCTGTCCCTGGTAGCGGATCACGCGGCTGCTGACTTCAGCAGGGAAGGTAGAGCCATTTTTGCGGCGGTGAGTGGCGTCATAGAATTGAGTGCGGCTGGTGGACGATTCCCAGGCCGCAGTTCCCGGCCCTTTCTGGATATCGGTTTCAATCTGCTCATAAGGCATTGACAGCAGTTCCTCGTGCGTGTACCCCAGGCGGCGCGCTGCATGCGAATTGGCTTCAATGATGATCTGTTCCAGGCCACTGACAATGAAAACGGAATCCCCGACCAGTTCCAACAGGTTGTTCCACTGCGTAGTCACATCGCGCAGCGCATCCTGTGTTGCACGGTAGGCGTCCTTGAAGGCTTCCAATTCTGCGACCCGTATGCGCAGAGTCTCCAGATCATCTTCTGACTGCGGTGTCCCCATACAGCAATCCTCTCCCAACACGAAGTGCTCTACTCCTAATTGTATGCCTTTTGAGGAAGCCCGCCAATTAACAATTGAATGACGAATTTCGAGGAGAGTGTCCTGGGGTGGCTCGGTCAGCCGGGATGATGTGTGGTGGCTTCTTCCAGCCGGGCGAGGTAGGTGAGTGCCTGCTCCGACGAGTCGCCGCACATCTCCGGCTCCGGGCGCAGGTGGACGCACACATCCGGA
>JAHEME010000535.1 GCA_024643825.1 Chloroflexota bacterium
ACACGAATTGGGGCGATGCTGGGGGTAGGTGAGATTGACCCGACTATCCTGCCAAGTCACATCGACTTTGTGACCGCGCGAACCGAATACTACCGCGCGCCAACGGCGCTGCCTGACGTGGAACGTTCGGGGATTAAGCTCGATCTGCATCGGCGCGATTTCACCATCAACACACTGGCGATCCGGCTTGACCCGGAGAACTTCGGGCAGCTACTCGACTTCTACGGCGGCGAGGCCGATCTACGCGAGGGGCGTGTCCGCGTGCTGCACAGTCTGAGCTTCGTCGATGACCCGACGCGCATCCTGCGGGCGGCACGGTTAGAACAGCGGCTGGGATTTCACATTGAGGCACGGACGGAAGAGCTGCTAATCGAAGCGATTCCACTGCTGGATCGGGTCAGCGGGGACCGCATACGCCACGAGATCGAGTTCATTCTGGCGGAACGACAGCCAGAAACGACACTGTGTCGGCTGGATGCGCTGGGTGTACTCAGGCAAATCCACCCGGATTTGCGCTGCGACGAATGGACGACTGCGCGATTTGCGGAACTGCGAGCGGCTCTCAAAGCCCCGCCCTGGCCGGAAGTAGATGGCGTGGACTCGGAACTCGCGCAGTTTGGCCTGCTGACATACCGGCTCTCCCCGGCAGCGATTCGCATTGTGTGCAATCGGCTGAAGGTGCAGCGCCGAACGGTAGATAGCCTGAAGCGCATTCAGCGCATACGCGCGGCGGCCCCGGCGCTGGCGGAGAAGCTCGCCGCCAGCCGGGTAGACGCCCTGCTGCATGAGGCCGAGGATCGGGAGTTGATCACAGTGTGGGCCGCCGAACACGATGAGCAGATTCGTGATCACATTGAGGACTATGCACAGCGGCTTCGGAATATCATTCCACGCACGGATGGGAACGATCTGATCGCACGCGGATTGAAACCCGGCCCGGAGTTCAGTCGTATTTTGCAAGAACTGCGACGCGCGACGCTGGATGGCGCGATCAAAACCGCGCAAGATGAGACCGCTTATCTGGATCAACTGCTGTTGGAGAAACCGCATTGAGATCACTAGCAAACGCGCGCCTGCGAAGATCACTCGGAGTATTGGCTGCATGGATCGTAATCGCCGGATGCGGATCGCTGATCGCGCAGGTGGCGGGGACATCGACGCCGGGGGCGACCCCGCGCGAGTTCACGGCGACCCCGGTTCCCACGATCACGGTGACGGCTGCGTCGATTCAACTGCCGACGCCTGCGCCTACTGCGACCATCGAACCGACAGGAACACCCCGTGTTCCCTGGCTGACAGGGGAGATTCAGGTGTACCCCGGCCCGCTGCATTATGAGGGCGATGTATTGAGCTTCGAGGCGGCGCTGGAAAACTCCGCACGGCTCGATCACCCGGAAGGGGCCGAGATTCTGATCGATGGGGAGGCTGTGCCGGACACTATCGTGTTTCTGGCATCCAGCCCCCTGCGGCGAACCGTGCTGGTGTTCCGCTGGGCGTGGGATACCACCGCGCAAACCGGGCTGCACGAAATCACGATCCGGCTTGCAGAAGGCGGATCGGGGGATGGGCGCAAACTGACTACGAATGTGAATATCCTGCCAGCCAGTGAACGGCCCGCCAGCGAGAATGGCAATGGGTGGCGTGAGATTCGCACCTCGTGCTGCCGGATCAGCTACATCAGCGGAACGGCGGCAGACCGCGACATCACGAAGATCGCGGAACAGGCGACAGCGAGCGTCAGTGCCGTCGAGGATCGGTTTGGCTACCGCTTCAACCAGGTGTTCCCGATGACGTTAATCGACAACATCTGGGGGAATGGAGCGTATGCAAGTGGAGAGATCGTGATCAGCTACGTGGATCGTGCGTATGTCAACCTGGGGTTGGATACAGTACTGCGGCACGAAGCCACCCATTACGCGGCACGCGATCTAGGTGGCAGCCCTCCGACGATTCTGGTCGAGGGGATCGCGACCTATGTCGCGGGGGGGCATTACAAGCAGGAGCCGATCCCGGAACGCGCGGCGGCGCTGGACGTGCTCGGCTGGTACATTCCGCTGCGCGATCTGGCGGATGGGTTCCGCGATGAGCAGCACGAGATCGCGTATCTGGAGGCAGCGGGGCTAGTGCAATATCTGGTGGACACGTATGGTTGGGATGAGTTTCTGCGGCTGTACGCACTTGCTGACCTGACCGGGTCGCCCGCCGAGCAACTGGATCAGGGGCTGCAGGCGATCTATGACGTTGGGTTGGATGAGATAGAGCTATCGTACCAAGACTGGCTGGGGGCACATGATCCGGGGTCGCAGGTGGACGATCTGCGGCTGACGGTGACTACGTACGATACGATCCGACGCTATCAGGAACTGTATGCTCCGTATGAAGAATCCTTGCCCAACGCCAGCGACGCCAGCGAAGAGAATGTCACTGCTGAATTCGTGCGGGAGCCAACCGCCCCGGAGAACCTCGCGCTGGAAACGATGTTGATTGCGGCACGTGAGGCTTTGGAAGCAGGCCAGTTCGGTGAAGCGGAAGACCTGCTGAACGCGATCAACGCAACACTGGATGATGCCGACTTCACAAGAGAACCCATCGCGGACTATCTTGCGCTGGTGAAAGCGGCGGGCAAAGCCGGGTATGAGGCACAGCGGATCACGATCACAGGGGATATGGCTATCGTGATGGGCATCCGTGACTGGCCGACGCTGGATACGCTGACCTTTGTGCACAGTGGCAGCAATTGGACGCTGCCATAGGCGCCTCCCCACCGTGAATGTTATACCGGGCGCGAGGTTCGTACCTCAGCCCGCTATCAGGCAAGGATGGCGATCACCGCCAGCCCCAACCATACCCAGCTATATAGTAACATGCGCCGATGCTCGGTCAGTGCCCCATAGAACAGAAACGAGAGCGTCAAGCCGGGGATGAAACGCAGCAGGCCGCCCAATTGCCCGCCTGAACTGAGGGGCAAGACGGGAATCATGGCGGCGTTTGCCAGCAGAAGCCCGCTAACCTCCATTGACCGCCCTCGAACGAAATCCATGCCTCCCCGAATGATCCCCCAGAGGCTGGGGAGCACGGCGATTAGAAATGCGATCAGCACATAGCCTGCTGTGAAGCGGTCGCCTGTCTGATAGGGATCGGCAACGTGGTAGAG
>JAHEME010000536.1 GCA_024643825.1 Chloroflexota bacterium
GCGAGATCGTGACATCCAATCCGTGATCGCCGAAGAATCCCTGCTCCAACCCGACATAGAACGGCGCGAACTGCACATCCGGCTGGAAGCTGAGATACAGATGTACCGGGATCGCTTCGCTAGTAGTCGGGGGTGCGTCCGATGGAGCCGTCGCACATCCTGCCAGCAGGAACACAGCCGCCGCTATCACCAACCACCGTCGCAGAGGTAAGTTTCGCATCAAGTTTCCTCTTTCTTGAGGGGGATCAAACATAAGGAAAAGAACGCTGCTTAGTACTCATCACATAGAATCCATCACTTGCTTACGACTCGCGCCAGCGCATGGTGATCTTCTCGATCACCACCACCGATCCATACAGAGTCAGCGCCACAGCGATCAGCGCCAGCACCCCGACGAACATCCGCGCCGTGTCGAACTGTCCGTCCGCCACGCTGATCAGGAAGCCCAGCCCGGCGCTCGACCCGGCAAACTCTCCCACCACTGCGCCGATCACTGACAGCGTCGCTCCGACTTTCAAACCCGCCAGCAGCACAGGCAGCGCAGCGGGGACTTCCAGCTTCACGAACGTCTGCCAGCGCGAGGCGTGCAAAACGCGCATCAACGCCCGCAGATCGGCAGGGACACCCCGCACACCTGCGATGGTGTTCACCAGCACGGGGAAGAACACGATCAACCCGCTGATCAGAATTTTGCTGGTCAGCCCCGCGCCGAACCAGATCACCAGCAGCGGAGCGATGGCGATGATCGGAACCGCCTGCGACGCCACCAGATACGGCGAGAGGGCGCGTTCCAGCGTCACCGATTTCGCCAGCGCGTACCCAAGAGCCGTCGCCACCGTCACACCCAGCGCCAGCCCGCCGAGCACTTCCACCAGCGTGGTCGAGGTATGCCGTACTAATGTCCCATCCCCGATCACGGTGATGAACTTCCGCGCCACGCGTCCCGGCGAAGGCAGCAGAAAGGCCGGATAATTTCCTAACCGTACGATAGCTTCCCAACTGAGAAGGAACAGCACAAAGACAGCCAGCGGCAGCCATGCACGCCAGCCACGTATCCTCGGCAGTCGGGTAGAGGGCGAGCGAGAGTTTGTTGTGGGTCGAACGGCATCAATGTGCATCATTTGCCCCTGTGGGTGGCACACAAGCTCGGGGCAAGGAAGAAGGGAAGCGAAACTGGCGCGTCTCCTCCTCAAAGGAGTACGCCAACCACTCTGGCTGGATCGACATACCCTGAAGACACGCGATGACAGTTGTCATCCGGCTTCAGGGCACAGAGAACCAATCAGGAGTGCAACCAGGAGCAGAGACTCTGCACACAGGCCTGCACCGCAGGATGACCTTCTCTTATCCGGACTATCACCGTCGGCCCCGGAATTACACCGGAGTCCACCGCTTGCCACGCTGTGGCGCACGGGTCGCGGGCTACGCAGCCGCCTCTTTGTCTCCACTCATGGAGTTTGGCGAATGCCAAACTCCTCTAAGCAAACGGAACGAAGTGACGTTTGCGACTACCGCCGGTGGGGAATTGCACCCCGCCCCGAAGGTATTTTTTTGGTACACACTCATTATACGAGCCAGCGTACTGAAGGTCAATGATGGGCATCATCTCACGTATATGACTATTCGCTGAACTCCCTGCACCTTTCTCGGTGCTCCTCCCCATTTCCAGCGAGTTCCAGGTTGAGAAAAACACGAGTACAATAAACCCTATGTCTACTTTGAACTGGATTCTCCTGGGGATGCTCCTGATGGCGGCGGGGGGGATTGGTGTCCTTACCACGCGCTATCTCGCCCTGCGGGATCGGGCAGAGCATCTCGCCGAACGCATACACAGCATCTATCCGCTGGAAGAACGACTGGCAGAGCGCGAGCCTCACATCAACGCTCTGGAGACGCTCGCGCAGGCGGCATCGAATGGATTGGTGCTGGTCAACCATACCCACGATGTGATCTTCATCAATGAGGTTTCCCTCCGCATATTTGACCTCCCCGCAGACTGGCGCGAATACGGTCAAACCTTGCTGGCGATCACCCGGCAGCACGAACTCGACGATCTACTGAGAACTCTGTTTTCTAGTTATGAAACCAGTCTGAGTGAGCAGGTCGTCATTCGCGAGAGAACGTACCGAGTGCGCCTACTGCGCACAAGGGCAGCGGGGGAACCCTATGCCGCCCTATCCCTCGAAGACATCAGCGAGCTTCAGCGTCTGGGGCGTGCGCGCCGGGATATGGTCGCCAACATCTCACATGAACTCCGTACCCCGATCACTGCTATCCGCTTACTCGTCGAGACCCTCCAGCGCGGCACGATGAAGCTGCCGGCAAAAGCCGCGCCGCTGCTCGAAAAGATCGCCGCAGAAACCGACACTCTTCAACAGATGGCACAGGAACTCCTCGACCTGGCGATGATCGAGTCGGGGCGGGCCGAAATCCGGCTCGTATCTGTTTCGCTGCATGACATTGTTGAGGAGGCCGCATCGCACCTCCATGAGATGGCCTTGCGAGGGAAAATTACGCTGCGAAACGAGGTGGACCCAGCACAGCGTGTGCTGGCAGACGCGGAGCAAGTGGTACGAGTCCTGACCAACCTTCTACACAATGCGCTAAAGTTCACGCCCCCCGGTGGGGAAGTCGTGGTCGAGGCCAGCGCCGGGCCTGAGATGGTCACTGTGACCGTTACCGATACTGGTCCTGGCATCTCCCGCGCGGAACGGGATCGCGTGTTTGAACGCTTCTATCGAGGAGATCGTGCCCGGCAGTCTGCCGGAACCGGATTAGGACTCGCGATTGCGAAGCATATCGTAGAGGCTCATGGGGGGCGCGTGTGGGCGCTCGAACCGTCGTCTCATCCCGGCGCTCAGTTGTGTTTTACCCTGCCGTCTGCCAATCCGACAGACTGAACGACTATCGCAGCCCGGCGGGTCAAATGGTCGTTTTGTCATGCCAGAGACAGCCTTTCATACTCGCGTCGAGCAAACGCCAGCAGCCCTGTTGGCGATCTGCCTACCAACGAAGTAAGCACCGTCGCATTTCCCCAGAACCCGAACGCTTCATAATAAGCGAACATCCGCCGCAGCGTATCTACCGCATATTCGCTCAGACCCGCCGCCCGGACGCGCGCTTCCCACGCCGCCAGCGGTTCCTGTT
>JAHEME010000537.1 GCA_024643825.1 Chloroflexota bacterium
GGTGAGGCGCGGCGGTAGCTCAGAAAAATGTGCTCTCCACCCATCATTCTGATCCTCGATCTCCTCCAGCGTGATTCGCCGAAAAGCCCGGTCAGTCCGGGACGTTCGCGTACTCAGTCACTTTCCAGGTTCCACCCAGCAGTTCCACAACGTAATCGGCGAGATACGGGCCAGTGAAATCGTAGTCGTGGCGAGGGCCGTCATCACAGCGCACTGTGCCATCCCGATCCACTTCCGCGCGGACTTCCGCACGGGTGGACGAGGTGAATACAGGCGGCCCCGGCGTGATGCCGCGCTGATCGTAGACCCAATGGCAGTTGCCTGCCGTCGTTAAAATGTCCACCGCGTCCAGCCGCTCCTGCAGAGCATCACCGCTGGCGACGCTGCTCAACCCGGTGGTATCGCCTGTTTCCAGGGCGCGGCGCATCTGCTCATCGAAAGCGACGACCGCCTGCTGCACGGCTGCAATCGTGTTCTTCATCGCGGCGGTGGCGGTCAGTTCCTCGCCCCCACCCCCGGAGTCGGCTGTGCTGGCTGCGGTGGTGGCGGGAGGTACGGTGACGACAGCCGCTGCGGTGGTGGCGGGGGGCAGCGTGATACCAGCGACCTGCGTTGTGGCAGGAGGCGGCGTGGCAGTAGTCACCGGACCACGAATCGATGGCAGGATGACAGCAAAGATCACCACCAGCAGCGCGATGCCAATCCCGATCCCGCCGAACACCATCCCCATCCGCCCGCCGCCGGAGGCAGTTGGCTGTGCTGCCGGGGCGGCAGGCGGATGCTGCACGGTGCGCGCCTGCCCGGATGGCAGCAGCATTGCCGCCAGTTGATCCACCTTATCCTGATAATCCTGCCGTACGTCCCAGTAATTCAGCGAATACAGGCGGTAGGGAATCTCGCATTCGCGGTGCAGCACGGGGATCACCGGGCGCTGGTTCAGCAGGGCATAGTTCCACTCGGCGGTCACTTCCGGGCTGGCAACCGAGTCGGGCGAGAGCACCATGATCAGGTGCGTGCAATCTCGCAGCGCCTTATCGACCGCGCCCCGCCAGCCGGTTGTGTTGGAAGCGATGTCGTTTGGGATGTCATCGACATCGCGCCACACGACGACCCCCCGCGCACGCAGGTCGTTTGCCAGACGGCCCACGAACACCTCATCTTTGCGGCTGTAGCACATAAAGACTTTCATCGGTCGCTCCTTGATATCTGAGGACGATAGGTCATGAACACAGAGGGATCAGGCCATTCCAGAATAAATAACTCATTTTCCAGCCTCTTTTCATTCTGGAATGGCTAAAGGCTTTTTCTTCAAACATCGAAGATGGATCACTTGTTTTCTGGAAAAGCCTCAGTCAGCGGAAGCCCACCAGCGCGGATCGCTGCAACGCGGTTTACAAAGGCATCCTATCATGTTTACGGCTGTAGCACAGGCAGACTCTCACAGAACAGCCCGCATCATAGAAACACATTTAGAATACTATAGCAATACGATACTTCATAATGGGTCGGTGGGATAATCAGACTACTACCCAGTATCATAGAGCATGGCAAAACAATCAATACCCATATCCGCAGAGGAGTGTCAAAAGGAATGGGCTTGCGGAGAAATGGAGGCATGAACTCGTGTCCACTCACCTTCCCCGCTTCCCGTGCCCATCGCTCTGAATTCGTTGGCCCAACATATTGGACACTCTCCGAATCCCACTTTCTTCCCAATCCTCCAGCTATGTGCTACCATACTACCATATGCCATGCTTCCCTGTGATCGAGTCGGCAGGGAGCCTCCTATGACCATCTGTGTCAGCTACCGTCGCACCGACAGTGCTGACATCTTCGGTCGAATCTACCGTGATCTGACATGGAAATCTGCTAAAGATGCAGTCTTCAAAGATGTTGATCATGCGCCATCTAAGCGTTTCGCTGGAGTCTTTCTTGAACGACCTCCAGTGAAACCTCACAGTTTGACCGAAAGTTTTTTCGGTCAAACACGTAATCAATTAGAACTTGGTGAAATAAAAACATGAGAAAACCGAAGTTGGTCGCGTTTGTCCTTGTATTTGGAATCGTGTCACTTTCATCCTGTAAGTCATTCTCTTCAACAAGTTCTGCAGACGGTGTGGTTCCCGGCGAAATTAGCCCGATAATAGACGAACTCCCTACCTATAATCCCGATGATCCCCCGCCATCACCAGGGGCAGCAGCACTCCGAGCTTTAGGGATAATCGAGCCTCATGTAGCTGAACTGGAGAGTTCTGTGGAGGCAGCGGAGAGCGCCGCCCTCGAAGCAGGCCTCGCCAATTTGTCAGATCAGATTAGCTTTGAAAACGGTGTGGAACTACCTGCCCCGATGTCCTCATCGGAGAACCCGATAGTTGCCGTGCCATATACGGATGTTTTATTCCTGTCGAGCAACAATCTGATAGGTGAATTAGACGGGGTGATCGACACCACACATGATGTGGCCCTTGTCACCGCGCTTGTTAGCGGGATGCACGATATCTTAGTCCCAGATTTAGAAAGCGGAGCCGCCACCAGTGGGTCTTCCACCGAAACGCGGGATAATTCTACTGCCACCATGAACATGGAAATTGGCAATAGGGCCGATGGTACGACCAATTTTGGCCTGGGTTTGCAGACCGCAAGCGCAAAGAGCGGCATTTCTGCCAACACGGATTTTGCGGGAAGCATAGACGGCCAGCGCTGCCCCAATGCCGAGGGTCAGGTGAGTTTCACCGTGAAGGTGCGTCTTGGTGCCGAATCCGGTGGAGCCGCATACACGCAGGATCTGACGGCACTTGTCCAGGCTGTCGTTGACGACGGCGCCCAGATTGCCAGCACAACGATCGATGTGACCCAGGGAACCCGCCAGGTCAAAGATGGTCGTCAGGTCTACGTGGAGTCGGGTTACACTCGCACCACTGATGGCGACGACCTTGCCAACAGTACCGTATCGAACTTGCGGCTGATCCGCAAATCTCAGGAAGCCACCCTGAGCGACGTAGGCGACTTATCGAGTTCTGGACACGATGCGGGGCTTGTAATGGCCTGGACCGCGCTCAGAATGGCGGAGGACAACTGGCTCACTGGGGGGTGTACAAAGATCCAGGCATCTTCGCCAGGAACCGTCCGGCCAGGTTCGTCTA
>JAHEME010000538.1:0-1807 GCA_024643825.1 Chloroflexota bacterium
CAGGGGGCTGATCACGCCTGTGCTGATCAACTCGACGTCCGAGACATTCATTGGGGAAAGTACGACGGCCTTAAGGTTCTGTGCCATCTCCTGCGTCGCTCGTGCCATATCGCCACGCAGCACGCGGTTGACCAGAGTCCCACCATGCGGTGCAATCGACCCTACAAAGTCCTGGGTCTGTGTTTTATCATTCATCATTCTGAAGCTCAATCTCAATCCGGCGCGGCAGATTTTTTCATGTGATGACCATCACCACACACTAAAAACACGCATCTGCGCGCCATCCCGATACGTGCCGCGCCAGAGTGTACCACAACGAGTATAGGCTGTCGAAGGACAGATGCACTGAGGTAGCTAGACAAAAGTGCCAGCGATCAGTTTTCGCTCAGAATCCGGGGTGGGCGATTCTATGCCACGCTATCGTCTGCTCTTCGGTGGCTTACATTGCGGAGGAATATCATAGAGGGTAAAGATAAAGTCGCGTTCATAATGTTCTTCACCGAAGGTCAAAGAGCGCGACTTTCTCTACAGCACAACGCATACGAAATTTTTTGCGATCACACATTCCCGTTAATATATGCTACAAATCAATAAGAGCACTATTAATAATACTGGATAGCTTATGAATATAGGCACTATCTTTTGAGCTCAGCACATTAACTTCTCCTGAAGATATGCCAAGCCGCAGATTGAAGGATGGTTTCATGTTGATCATTACTATTATGCCACCGACGACTATGATTATTGTTCCCCAGGTAAGTACAGTACCCAAGTGATCTATAATATTCCAACCGGTTACAGCAGAGCAAAGAGCCGAACCCATGAATACTACGAAGAAAGCACCAAAAAGGAATCCTAGAGGCCCCGATTCACCCATGACAGCGGAATAATCTGGCCCTGTTCGTGTTACACTAACCGATGCAATCTGCTTGAGAGGGTAAGATCTACTACCAATAACAATCCGTTTATCAGTGATTTTGATTTCACTATCTTCATAGAGATTACTTTCAGCCATTGTAGAGCCTCCTATTCTATCATGTTGTAATGCTAAGATTCAGCAGATCACATTCACTTATGGGCACTTTACGGACATCAGATTACCATAAATATTGCCAAGAGACCATTTGAACTTTTTCAGGACACATTCATTCCCTTCTCTCCTAGCTTCTCCACGATGTTTGACATCCCGAAAAAACCCTGCTACCATCTCGCTACATTCCAATCCTAAACGACCTTGATCTGGAATAGTACACACTGAAGCGGTGTTCAGAGAGCCTCCGGGTGCTGAGAAGGGGGCACACGCGCCAGTGTCGAATGGGCCAGTGAGTCGTGTGGGCGAACGGGCATTCTCCCCAGTAGCCTGCACCGGAACGCGCACCGTTATCACAGCGCAGGGTATCGGATCAAGCGACGCAAGCCGCCATCCCGTACCTGCAAGAGCGAGGCTGCAACTATCAGAAATCTGATAGCTAGAGCCTAACCAGGGTGGCACCACGGGAGTCCCTTCTCGTCCTTGATTGAGAGGGGATATTGTATTTTCCCGGAGGAGCACCGCCCGATGGCACTTGCACCCGCAGAATTCCAAACCACCACCTTCGATGTCCTGCCGAGCCGCGAGGAAGTCCGCCGCCTGTTTGCGCAGGGCGATCTGGTTCCCGTGTATCGAACGTTAATCGCCGACCTCGAAACGCCCGTCTCGGTCTATCTCAAGCTCGCACGGCAGGGCGTGCCCTCGTTTCTATTAGAGAGCGTCGAAGGTGGCGAGCAGGTAGGCCGCTACTCGTTCCTCGGAGTCGATCCACGCGCC
>JAHEME010000538.1:1888-3143 GCA_024643825.1 Chloroflexota bacterium
TCCCGATCAGCGGCCTGCCCCGATTCCTCGGCGGCGCGGTCGGCTATCTGGGCTACGATGTCGTCCGCTACTTCGAGGAACTTCCCCGCACCGCCAGCGACGATCTGGAAGTACCCGAAGCGGTGTTCATGCTGGTCGATACGCTCGTCATCTTCGACCACGTAAAGCACGAACTGATCGTCCTCAGTAACGCGCACAACGAAGGCGACCCGGACATCGCCTACGAGAGCGCCCGCGTGCGCGTCGCCGCGCTGGTCGACCAACTGCGCCAACCGTTGATGGATATTCCCCATGCTGACGGCCCGCTGGATGATCCGATGGAGTCGAACGTCACCCGCGAGCAGTTCGAGGAGGACGTACGCGCTGCCAAAGAGTACATCGCCGCCGGGGACGCCTTTCAGATCGTGCTCTCGCAGCGGTTCGCCTGCCGCACCAGCGCCCCACCCTTCGCCATCTATCGCACCTTGCGTGCGCTGAACCCCTCACCCTATATGTTCTTTCTCAACTTTGCCGATGACTTCCACCTGATCGGCGCATCGCCGGAAATGATGGTGCGCTTCGACGAGGGTATCGCCAGCGTGCGGCCCATCGCCGGGACGCGCAAACGCGGCGAGACTGAGGCAGAGGATCAGGCTCTGGAAGCCGACCTTCTCGCCGATCCCAAAGAACGCGCAGAGCACGTCATGCTGGTCGATCTGGGCCGCAACGATCTGGGCCGCGTGTGCGAGTACGGCACGGTGAAAGTCCCCCGCATGATGGTCGTGGAACGCTACTCGCATGTGATGCACCTCGTCAGCCACGTCGAAGGCCATCCCCGCCCCGGCATCGATGCCTTCGATCTGATCCGCGCCACCTTCCCCGCCGGGACTCTTTCCGGCGCGCCGAAAATCCGCGCGATGCAGATCATCGAGGAATTGGAGGGAACCAGACGAGGAGCCTACGGTGGGGCTGTGGGATACTTCGGCTTCAATGGCGCGATGGATACGTGCATCACGATCCGTGCCCTGCTGATGCGCGGCGGTACCGTGTACCTTCAAGCAGGGGCGGGCATCGTCGCCGATAGCGATCCAGCCCGCGAGTACGAAGAGACGATTAACAAGGCCAGGGCGGTATCCGTCGCCATCCATCACGCCGAGCAGGGTTTGCTTTAGGAGGAACTATGATTCTCGTCATCGATAACTACGACAGCTTCACCTACAACCTTGTGCAGGCGATGGGTGCTCTCGGCGCGGAACTGTGTGTGGTGCGCAATGAT
>JAHEME010000539.1 GCA_024643825.1 Chloroflexota bacterium
TTGCGAGAAGTGGGACAGGTGATAGCAGAGTATCAGCGGCCCCGCGAAGCGGTCGCGACCTTTGGCAGCAGTGTGGTGTTGTGGGAAGCAGATACTGTCCAATCGGGCAATGTACTCACCCTCACATTGATCTGGGAAGTGATATCCAAGCCGCAGGGTACACCGACGATCTTCGTGCATATCATCGATGTCAGTGGGACCGTTGTCGCACAGGCGGATGGCGACCCGGTGGGAGGATTGTTTCCTCTGTACGCCGGGATCGATCAGGTGGTGGTGCGCGACGTGCGGATGATCCGGGTGCCCGCTGGTGCGTCGTCTGTGGCGCGGGTCGGCGTGTGGAATCCGACTACCGGAGAACGGCTGCCTGCCACCGGAGGAATCTTCGTGAATGACGAGGTTCCGGTAGGTGCTCCTTAGTGCATTACCCCGGCGCAAAAATGGCGGAAAGAATCGCATCGTTATCCGCCAGATCGTCGAAGAGGTAGTCTGGCCCGGCAGCTTGCAGTTCCCCGCGCGAAGTCCATCCGGTGGCGACGGCGATACTCCTGGCTCCAATGCCCTGACCGCAGGTGACATCGGATGGCGTGTCGCCAATGATCACCACCTGCTTCCCGCGAAACTCATGACCTGTCAATGAAGCGGCCCGTCCGACGGCAAGCCGAGGCAGTTCGTCGCGGGCATCGGCTTCATGACCGAAAGCCCCTACCCGGAACATCTCCGGGGCAAAGCCTGCCGCCGCCAGCTTGATATGGGCTGTCCCTTCAAAGTTGCCGGTGATTAGACCAAGGAGGATGTCACTGCGCTGGTTCAAGGTAGTGATCAGGGTGTGTGCCCCAACCAGGGGATGCACATTGTGCAACCCAGCAGCAATTCGCTCATGTAGATGAAGCTCCATTACATGGCCCAGTTCCTCAAAGCGCGACCAGATCACGTTGTCAGCAACGCCTGCATCTGTCATGAGCACCCGCACAGTTCGCCGATCCAGACTCCCTGCCAGCGAGAAACTCTGCGCATTGCCTGCTGTCCCATAGACCTGCTCCAGTGCAAGGGCGAGCGAGGCACGACCGGCCCCATCCGGGAGAAGAAGAGTCCCATCAATATCAAATAGCACAAGAATTTCCAACGAGTTCATTTGATGGCAACTCCAGGGGAAGAAGGTTGCGAAAACGGGATCAAAGCAAGTAGAAGCGCACCGAGGATCAATAGTCCGCCTGCCCACAGAACAGGAGTCATTCCCTGCTGAAGTAAAATCACGCCCAATAACGCGCCTACCAGAGGCTGCACAAAGAACGTCAGTGATACAAGTGAGGCGTCTATCAGAGCAAGAGCACGATTCCAGAGCCACATCGCTAACGCCATTGAAATGACCCCAAGATACAGGACTCCGAGTATGATGCCCAGCGTAATATGCCCGATGGGGCGCTGGGAAAGTTCCACCAGCGAGGCAGGAAGGGTCAGGAACAAACCACCCAGAAAGCCCATCAGGGTTACGTGAAGGGTAGCATGGTTCTTACTCACTTCCCGAACCAGCACGGAGAATAAGCCCCAGGTGAGCGCAGCCAAGCCAAGCGCAAGATTTCCGTTGAATACAGCGGAACCAAAATCTGCCTGCAGCGGATCGATCAGGATCACGACGCCGAGAGTCGCCATTAACACCGCGATCACACGGCGGGGAGTCAACGACTCGTGTAGCAGGAGCGAAGCGAAGAGCAGAATGAACGCAGGAGAGGCACTGGTGATCAAGGCGGCATTAACAGCAGTGGACTGATCTGTACCAACGAACTGCGCTCCGATGCTCACCCCGAATCCCAGCAAACCAACCCCCAGCAAACGCAGCCGCTGGAGCATAGGGACTGGCTTCGCAGGAGGTGACGAACGGGCAATCACAGCGAGGATCACCACTCCCATCACGAGACGAGTGGACAGCAGGGTAAAGGGCGGAATGATCGCCAGTACAACATCGGAGACCACATACATGCCACCCCAGATCGCAGAGGCCAGCACTCCGTACGTCAGGCCACGGTTCATAATAACTTCCAGAGAAGAGTGGAAACAGTACCATTATACCAATGCCGACAGGGTTACCCTGATTTGCCCGCAAAGTACATCATGCTATACTGGGTCTATGCTGAAATCAAACCCTGAATCAAGGACTCGCTGGCTGGCTCTGGCCCAGCGGGTTGAGGAGCAAGCTGCACAAAGCGGGATGAGTGGAATTCTCGCCCTGTTTCGTGAATCGCTGCGACCGCTTTCCCCCCTGGTGGCACAGATTGCGTGGATTGCTCAACCCACCATGAGCCTATTCGGAGAAGGCGATTCAATGACCTCGCTGGCGATGCTGCTCGATCCTGATGAAGCCAGCAAATCGACCTTTTCGCAGGGTACTTCGCCCTCAGAAGGCAACTAAACTATGGTATTTCCACTCGTTGGTGAGATCGCACATCCGCTGGGCTTGCTTCTTCTGGTAGCGGGCGGTTTGCTCCTATCTGGATCGTATTTCCTCGTGCGGCAGGGGCTGAAACCCGATTTGCGCCCGCTGGGAGGCTATGGGGCACTACTAAATCAGGTAGGCCAGGCAGTCGAAAGCGGCGGACGGATGCACGTTTCGCTGGGAGCAAACAGCATTATCGGAGAGGAAACGGGAGTCACCATCGCAGGTCTGTCGATCCTTGATATCGCCTCAGATGCGTCGGCGATCAGCGACCGAACACCGGTTGCCACCACCGCCGATGCTACAACGATCCCGGTCATCGCGGATACAATCCGGCGCGCCTATCGTGAACGAGGTACGCTGGAACGGTATGAAAGCTCAGCCGCACGGCTGGTCGCCTTTGATGCAATGGCACTAGCTGCCGGGACAACGAGCATTATCGTCGATGATGATGTGCGAGCGAATGTGCTGGCTGGATCGTTTGGGCCGGAGAGCGCGCTGATGGTCGAAGCAGGGCAGCGCAAAGGCATCTCTCAGGTAGTCGCCAGCGACCGGATAGAAGCTCAAGCAGTGGGCTATGCAATGGCCGATCACATCCTGATCGGGGAAGAAATGTTCGCTGCCAGAGCGTATCTGGAACAGGATCATGCAACACTTGCCAGCCTGATCACGCAGGATATTCTGCGGTGGGTAATTATTGGAGCA
>JAHEME010000540.1 GCA_024643825.1 Chloroflexota bacterium
GAGGTCTGTCCTCAGTGGAACTATACCATCCGTCCCAGACCTGTCTCGCTGACTTGACTGGACAGTTATTCTTTTACGGACCCTTAGTTGCAACGTACACTGCCTTATTGTCAGAGGAGAGTCAGAATGAACTTGTATCGTTACACCAGGTTGTTTGGAATTGCCTTGCTGGGAATGCTAATCCTGGGGTTGGCCGCAGGTTGCACAACCGGAGCCGCAGGGTCAGTCACAGAAGAATCATCACACTCATTAGAGATCACCGGCATTGTGGACTCTCTGGATGCGAACGCGCTGATTGTAAACGGGCAGGCAATCGCTCTCACTTCGAGCCTCTCCCTGGATGGGATTTCGGTTGGCGACTCGGTCAAGGTAGAAGTTGAGCAGGCCAGCGATGGTTCACTGACGGCTACCAGTGTCGAAGCCAGTGATGACAACACCAACGATAACACCGTTGACAACAGCAATGATAACGTCGATGACAACGGTAACGACAACAGCGCGAATGTCAATGAAAATGAGAATGAAAACGAGAACGACAACAGCACAAATCTAAACACCAACACCAATCTAAACACGAACACCAACGTCAACGATAACTCATTCAATGAGAACGCAAACGAAAACGAGAACGCAAACTTGAACTCGAACGATAACACGGATGACAATGGCGGGAGCAACAGCGGCAGTGGTAGCGGCGGCTCCGATGATGGCGGTCACAACAGCGACAGCGGTGGCGGCGGTTCTGATGATGGCAGTCACAACAGCGGCAGCGGTGGCGGCGGTTCTGATGATGGCGGTCACAACAGCGGCAGTGGCAGCGGCGGCAGTCACAACGACAACAATGACGACTAGCCCAAGGGCAATTTCATGACGACGCAGGCGGTCAGATTACCCATCCTCATGAGTACACTGACCGCCTGTTCCGTGCTATGGAGAAATCACAGCGGGATGCGGTACACTGGTGGGAGTCGCTGGGAGCCAACAATCAGTTGGCATGGTTCCACCAGCGTAGGACGGGATTTCTCCATCGTGGAAGATGAACTGGTGCTGCTCGCGCATGCTCGCAGGCTGGAGCCTGACGCGCTCGCCGAAGTGCATGATCGCTATTACCCTGCTATCTACCGATACATCGCGTATCGGGTGGGTGACGCGCAGGTCGCAGAGGACCTCACCAGCGAGGTGTTCACCCGGCTGCTGAGTGCCCTGCGGGATCGAAATGCACCACAGAACACCCTGCGAGGCTGGTTGTACGCGGTAGCCCGCCGGGCAGTGAGTGACTATCACCGCAAACGCTTCCGAAGACCTCAGGTAGAACTTCCTGAGTCCCTCCCCAGTCGGGATGCAAATCCCCTGGAGATGGCGGAGGCAAACATGAACCGCGAGGCGTTAATGGCGGCCCTTGCGGAACTCACCGATGAACAACAGCAGGTGATCGCTCTGCGCTTTGGCAGCGAAATGCCAATCCAGGCGGTCGCAGAGACAATGGGCAAGACGGAGGGGGCGGTGAAACAGCTTCAGGCGCGGGCATTGGCATCACTTGCCCGGATGCTGTCTACCGGGGATCAATGATGGATCGTGAATTCGAAGTCAAACTCATCGAGTGCCTGAGCGCACTGGAAACTGGCGAGCCGCTGGAAGAGATTCTAGCCCGCTATCCAGCAGATGCGTCCGCGCTGCGCGGCATCCTGCGCACCGCGATCAGGGTCGCCCGCACCCGTCCGGAGCCGAATCCAGCGGCTCAGGCTCGCTCCCGCGCCGCATTCCTGACGCAGGCCGAAGAGATGCGCGCTACTGCGGTGATTCGACCACCGCGTCGCCGCCTGTTCCAACTCCCCGCATTGGAGCTATTCGCCTTGTTCCTGGTCATTGCTGGGCTGACCGGAGTTCTTTACGCGGCTGCCGGGGCTTCTCTGCCGGGCACGCCACTGTACGGGACAAAACTTTCATTGGAGAGTCTACGCCTTGACCTTGCGCCAGGTTCCAGCGCGCACGATGCGCTCGCAGCCCATTTTGCGCAGGCTCGCATCGAAGAAGTGCAGGCATTGCTGCGCAACAATGCAGAAGCCGATGTGATGTTCACGGGGACGATTGAGGAAATCAACCCGGGTCAATGGCAGGTAGCCAGCATCCCGGTCGTGATTCAGGATACGACGCGCATCACGGGCGTCCCGGCAGTAGGGCTGGTGGCGTATGTGGCGGGGCATACGCAGCGTGGCAGCCTGTTTGCCGTCGAAATCCTGATCGAAGGTGCGGTGAAACTCACGCCTACACCCACAATTAGCAGCGGGCAATCCGAATTCAATCCAGGTGATCCCAGCATCACGCCAACCAGCACTGATCTGCCAACCTTGTCGCCCACGCAGCCGCCCGTGATCGTGCTGTCAACGGCTACGCCTATCCCGCCAACCGCGACCCCAACGCTGGAACCTCCTCCATCAGGCGGCGGCGATGACGGGGGTAGTAGTGGTGGCGGTGGTGGTGGGAATAGCAACACGAACACCAATACAAATACGAACAGCAACGATAACGAGGATGGTCACGGCGGCGGGGGCGAGGACGACTAGCCAGGATGATCAGGGCGCTGCTCTGTAAGTGGCTTCATACTTCCTACTTGGCAAACACACGCTCGAAGGGATCAATGAATCGATTTACTGACTGCCGGATTGAATGGCAGGAAGAGGCTAACCTGGCGGATAGGAACGCGTATTCTGCATAGCATATTCGATGAATTGTCTACTCTCGACGGTTGTACTCGTCGAGGTCTAATAAGTTCCACTCGTAAGAATCTCTACAGTCTCACGACCAAGTTCGGCAGCGCACTTACGATCAATCAGCATCGAAACCCTCCATCCTTTTTCCTCTGTGTCCTCTGGGTCTCTGTGATTCCATCGCTTTTTCACATTCCCCCACATCCCCGCATCGTGCCTGACAACCCCCTCGCGATTGTGGTACACTCCGGCAGCCGTCGGCCCGCTGAGGGGCTGGCTATGAGTATGATCCATTCCACATGATGCACGTTTCCGGGCAAATTCAGGATACCACGCTCTATTCCAATGCGCTCTGCAAGGCAATGCGCATGCGCGTGTATTTACCCCCGCACTATGGCGAGTTTGCCATGCGCTACCCGGTCGTCTAG
>JAHEME010000541.1 GCA_024643825.1 Chloroflexota bacterium
GATATCACAGCCATAACAAGGGCAATCGTGGATGATTTCTTGAATCAGGAAGTTGACGAGGTTCACATTGCCTACACGGACTTCGTCAATACCCTCAGGCAAGAGCCGCATGTAACGCGTCTTCTGCCATTGCAGCCAGAATCAACTCAGGAGAATCAGCCCCAAGATTTAGGGCCTCGGGCGGTTTATGAGTTTGAGCCAGCACCTGAGGCTATTCTGGATGAAATCTTGCCTCGTTTTACCGAGCTTGTTCTCTTCCAGTCGCTCCTGGAGTCGCTTGCCAGTGAGCATTCAGCTCGAATGGTTGCGATGCGCAACGCTACTGAGAACGCAAACGTGTTGGTAGATGACCTGACATTGAGCTACAACAAGGCGCGCCAGTTGGCAATTACCAGCGAAATGCTTGACATTGTCGGTGGCGCTGAAGCACTGGCGCAATCTAAGTAATTGAAAATCGAGGAGCAAATATGGCAAGCGAGCAATTGACAGGCGAAGTCATCCAGGTGCTAGGCGCAGTTGTGGACTGCGAATTCCCCCCGAATGACATGCCAAATATCTATGATGCTGTTCGCGTTCCTATCGAAGGGCAGCCCGATCTGATACTGGAAGTCGAGACCAACCTTGGTCATAACCGTGTTCGAACTCTTGCAATGGGTTCCACTGATGGCCTGCCGCGCGGCGTCAAGGCAATCAATACGGGTGCTCCAATCAATGTTCCGGTTGGTCCTCCTTCTCTTGGGCGTATTTTTAATGTGTTAGGGCGTCCAATTGACGGCAAGGGCGATGTCAATACCGATGCTCTGTATCCCATTCATCGTGCGGCCCCTTCCTTTGCTGAACAGTCAACGTCAACAGATGTATTTGAGACTGGGTTGAAGGTTGTCGATCTGATCGCACCTTTCACAAAAGGTGGCAAGACGGGCATCTTTGGTGGTGCAGGGGTTGGCAAGACCGTCATCATCATGGAACTGATTCGTTCGATTGCCACCGAACATGGTGGGTATTCCGTGTTTGCCGGGGTAGGGGAGCGTACACGTGAAGGCACGCAGCTCTACGAAGAAATGATTGAAAGCGGTGTGATTGAAAAGACCGTGATGGTGTTCGGTCAGATGAATGAGCCACCCGGTGTGCGGCTGCGAGTGGCATTGACCGGTCTTGCCAATGCCGAGTTCTTCCGGGATGAGGGCCGCGACGTTCTTCTGTTTATCGACAATATCTTCCGCTTTTCGCTTTCAGGTTCTGAAGTGTCGGCCCTGCTGGGGCGTATGCCTTCAGCTGTAGGCTATCAGCCGACTCTGGCAGCGGAAATGGGTCAACTTCAGGAGCGCATCACCAGTACCCGACGTGGCTCCATTACGTCGATGCAGGCAGTCTACGTTCCCGCAGATGACTATTCGGACCCGGCTCCGGTGGCAACGTTCACGCATCTGGATGCTACAATCGCGTTGGAACGTGCCATTGCCGAGCAGGGAATCTATCCAGCGGTTGATCCTCTTACGAGCACCAGCCGAATTCTACAGCCGGACATTGTCGGGGATGAACACTACAATACCGCCCGTGAGGTGCAGCGAGTTTTGCAGCGCTTTCGGGATTTGCAGGATATTATTGCGATCCTCGGTATTGACGAACTATCTGAGGATGATAAGCTCATTGTGGCGCGCGCCCGTAAGATTCAACGGTTTCTGTCGCAGCCCATGTTTGTGGCAGCACAGTTTACAGGTCGTGATGGGCGGTACGTACCTATCGCCGATACGGTTCGTGGCTTCCGCATGATCTTGAACGGTGAGCTTGATGATGTACCAGAGCAGTACTTCTATATGGCAGGCCCCATCGAAGATGTGCTGGAGCGCAACAAGCGCGGGCAAATGGACTGATTGTTGATTGAACACGAAGCCAGGATGTGTCTATGCCACTGCGAGTAGAAATAATCACCCAGGATCGCAAGTTGTATGATGGCGATGCGGATATCGTGGTCGCGCGAGGAATCGAAGGAGAGATGGGTATTCTCCCTCAACACGCACCACTGGTCACTGCACTTGCGTATGGCGAAGTTCGGGTAAAAAAGGACGGGGTCGAAGAGTTGTTCGCGGTTGGGGGCGGGGTACTGCAAGTTGGTAATGACCATGTCATTATTCTGGCAGATTCTGCGGAACATGCCGAGGAGATTGACATGACCCGTGCTGAACATGCACGGGAGCGTGCCAGAACCATGATGGAGAGCGCGCCGCCCACCGATCCTGGACAGCAGGCAGCACTCGAAGCTGCCATAAAGCGAGCAGATCTCCGCTTGAAGGTGGCAAGGCGTCGCAGCCCACGCCGTGGACTAGGCGGTTCGCCCATCGATTCGGAGAGCCATAACTAGACTGGCGGTGGTTCAGTCCTAGTAACCGCGCTACAATGAAGCGCGATCTTTCGCCCAGGCGATGATCATCGGCCTGGGCGTTTCTTTATACACGGATGGAGGCACGATGCTGGCTAGAAAGATCGGCATCGATCTAGGTACAGTCAATGTTACAGTTGCAGAGCGGGAACAGATTCTTCTGCATGAACCCGGCTCTGTGGCAATCACCATAGAAGAAGAAAAGATTGTGGCGATTGGGCAAGAGGCCCGAGAGATGTATGGCCGTACACCGGAGTCGATCCAGGTGATGCGCCCCATGCGGGACGGAGTGATCGCAGATTATGAAGTTACAGAGGCGATGCTCCGCTATTTTGTCGATAAAGTAATGGGCGGTCTACGACTCTTCAAGCCAACCATTATGATTACCGTTCCGTATGGCGTGACAAGCGTCGAAAGACGGGCGGTCCACGAAGCAGCTATCCAGGCGGGTGCACGTGAGGCCCGTTTGATTCCGGGGCCGCTCTCTGCTGCATTGGGGGCAGGTCTGCCTGTTGATACACCAAGCGGCAATCTAGTAGTGACGCTGGGGGGCGGTACAAGTGAGGCGGCTGTGGTTGCCATGAATGGGATCGTGGCAGCGGCGTCAGAGCGTGTTGGCGGCGTTAAAATTGACGAAGCCATCATGAATTATGTGCGCAAGAAATATAATCTCGTCATTGGGGAAATCACCGCTGAACTTACGAAGATAAATATTGGGGCGGCCCTGGATGTTGGAGAAGAACTTCGGA
>JAHEME010000542.1 GCA_024643825.1 Chloroflexota bacterium
TGCAGTTCCTGAGTAAACATGACTACGATGCCTACCGCGTCATCGACGCCGTTTCCAGCGTAATCGTAGGCACAAAGAAAGCCAACTGATCCGATGTTACATAGGAGCAGGGGTGCGGCAGGTACGCATCCCTGCTCTTTATGCCCCTACCTGAGAAAGAAACTATGAGTCCTGTCTCAATTCACATTCATTGCCCGAACTGCGACTATACAGAAGAGTACACACAACCGCGGATAAGCTGCCCTGCCTGCGGTGAGACCAATCTGGACGCTCAGTACAAGACCGAGAATGGCAAGCTCCCCTGGCCGGAAGCGCTGGCAAACCGCCCTCGCAGTATGTGGCGTTACAAGGAACTTCTCCCCCTGCGTGATCCATCTCACATTGTCTCGATGGGGGAGGGGGCCACGCCGCTGATCCACTGCGAGAACCTGGGCGCGATGCTGGGTCTCAAACATCTTTACGTCAAAGATGAACGTCAGGGGCCAACCGGATCGTTCAAAGATCGGCAGGCATCGCTGGCGATCTCCGCGCTCAAGGAACTCGGCGTTAACGAGATGGTGGTTGCCAGCACAGGCAACGTAGCCATTGCGTACTCAGCCTATGCCGCACGTTCTGGCGTCAAACTGTGGGTCTTCACGATCTCCAGTGTTCCCGTCGAGAAGATGCGGGAAGTCACCCTGTATGGGACGGAACTGGTCAAGGTCACGGGAACTTACGATCAGGCCAAGGTCGTCGCAGATCGATTTGCGCACTCCAAGGGATTGTTCCTGGATCGCGGTGTCAAGAGCATCGCCGCCAAAGAGAGCATGAAAACCCTCGCCTTCGAGATCGCCGAGCAGTTGGGCGAAATCTATGGGCCTACCAAACCCGACGTACCCTGGCGTACGCCGCACTGGTACATTCAGGCGGTCAGCGGGGGGTTAGGCCCGGTTGGAGTCCTGAAGGGCTTCCGCGAGTTGGAGCAGTTCGGCCTTTCCGAAGGCGTGCCCAAAGTCGCCGGGATTCAGTCCTCCGGCTGCGACCCGATGGTGCGTGCCTTCCACAATAACCTGGAAGACGCCCCGCCCATCCTCCAGCCAAAGACGCGCATCGCGACCGTAGCAACTGGATCGCCGGGATTGGCCTATAAGCTCCTCCGCCATGAGATGTTGGAGCACGGCGGAACCTTTGAATCAGTGTCAGACGACGATGCCTACCGCGCTCTGAAGACTGTCGCACAGTTGGAAGGGATCTCCGTCGAACCTGCGACTGCTCTGGCCTTTGCCGGGTTGTTCAAGATGGCGCGCGCGCGCATGTTCGACCCCGATGAAATCGTGGTCGTCAACTGCTCCGGGCACACCTTCCCGGTCGAAAAACATATCCTGGGGAGCGACATCGGGCAGGAGATGGATGTCAGTTCGGCAGCGCAGGCGGAAATCCCCACCGAGGGGCTGCTCTCTGCGCTGGAAGAAGTCGATACGCGCGTCGGGCAGGTCGTCGTAATCGAAGATGACGAAGGGGCCTCCACGCTGATGGCGCGCATTTTGCAGGCGCATGGCGTGCAGCACGTCCACCAGGCATTTGATGGACAATCGGGTATTGACCTCGTGAATCAAGTGCATCCAGACCTGATCATTCTCGACTTGATGATGCCCAACATTGACGGGTTTGGCGTGCTGGATCGCCTCAAAGCCGATGAAACTCTGCGCAACGTCCCGGTGGTGGTCGTGACAGCGAAAGACCTTACCAATGACGAGCGTTCCCGCCTCAGTGGGCAGGTACAGAGTTTGCTCAGTAAAGGTTCTTTCATTGACGACACGATTCTTCAGGATTTGTTGAACGAGAAGCTGCGCTAGATACTCTGCTATTGTCAGAGTCTCGCAGGAGTTGGGTGGGGGGCCTGACTCCTGCGAACATAGGTGGTTGGGATGGTCGGATAAAGCTGTGAGACAGGAAAACCTGTGACCCCTCAAAGAACTGACGGACGTCCCATAAACTATGGCATGCTTGCCGCGCTGCTGACGCCCCTCTTCATGGGGACGACGCCGATCTTTGGCAAGCTGGCGTTGCGTTCTGGCATTGACCCGTATACCCTGGCGGCTTTGCGAACCTCAGCCGCCGCTGCCTTTCTGTGGATCGTGTACGGGTTGTTCTTCCGCCGATACATCTTCATCTTCCCCGCTGGTTTGCTGGGCACAGCGGCGGTAGGAGCCGTCAACGGGCTGGGATCGCTGCTGTTTTACAACGGGCTGCTGTTCCTGGATGATGCTTCCCTGGCTCAGCTTCTCAACATGCTGTACGTATTGTTCGTGATGCTGCTCGCCCATATTTACGGGAGCCGTATTTCGCGCTTGAGTCTGGTTCGCGCGGCGCTGGCGATGCTGGCGGCCTATTTGCTCACGGCGTTCGCTGACTCGCGTGGAGGGCAGGTTCACTGGCTGGGTGTGGGGCTGATGATCGGCGGGGCCTTCATGTATGCCTATCACGTCGTGCTGAGTCAGCGTGGAATGTACGAAATGCCCGCCCCCACGATGGCCCTCTACGCGCTCACCTGGATGGCCGTGACTGTGGTGCTGGCGCGGCTGTTTCTGGGACGTTACATCAATGCAGCCTGGGATCCACGAGTCCCGGTCGGCTGGTGGTATGTTGGTGGGCTGGCGGCGGTCACGGCCCTTTCCCGCATCACGCTGTTCATCGGGGTTCGCAAGCTGGGGGCTACCGCCGCCCTCTTGCTGAACGTGGCTGAGTTGGCTGTCACCCTCCTGATCGCCTTTGTCTGGCTGCACGAGATGCTGACGTTGGTGCAGTGGTTCGGGGTGATCATCCTGCTCGCCAGTGTGTTTCTTGCGCGATGGGATACGCCTGCCCTCGATGCCACCTATACGCCCCTGGGATCCCAGCCGTTAGCCGAACTGCTCCGCAACGATCCGATCACTCCCACCCGGTTTTCGACCGTGACGCGCATTTACCGCCGCAAGCCCCGCACCGAAATTCTCGATAAGCTGTCCGGTTCAGGCCAGTAGCTCGTGTAGGGATAGCGGCTCAAACAATTTCGGCACGATCACTCTCGCATCCGGGGCCAGGTCCCGAACCCTTCGCTGCCATACACCCAGATCAATCCGCTTCATGGCAGGGATCAGCCCCGGCGGC
>JAHEME010000543.1 GCA_024643825.1 Chloroflexota bacterium
ACGCTCTTGAGCATGGCATTCATCTACAATGCATTTGGGACCGATCGGCAGTTCGCCGCGTTCGGGATCCCACCACCGGCGCTCGGCTTCGATTTTCTGCAGGGACCGCGTGTCCCCTCCACGGGAGATTCAGCCGTCTTCGACATTAAGCGCGTGTACGGCTGGAAGAACCTCCCTTTAACTGCGTTTTCCTACTTCTCTTCCGGTAGCCCCATCTCCGATCCGCCCTCAGGTGTCTACGAAGGCGCGCTGCGATACAGAAAGATGTTCCGCGGTTTTGTTCCTGATCCATCCACCTCAGCCGACAGACACTATCAACATCCTCCGGGCATGGCGGAGACTAATTTTCCACTTTCGGGTGATCCTGTTACAGGTACCGGGTTTGTGGATGGTTTAGGGACAGCATACTCAATGGCTCCAGGCGATCGACGAACGGTTATAGCCAGCGGACCCTTTAGTCTGGCACCCGGTGATACTCAGGAGGTCGTGATCGGGTATGTAGGCGGACTTGGGGCTGACCGCCTTTCCAGCGTTGCGGTAATGAAATTCAACGACCGGTTTGTTCAAAACACGTATGACGCCCTCTTCCAGGTTCCAAGTGCACCCGCATCTCCAAGCGTTCAAGTCGCGGAGCTGGATGAGAGCGTGACTCTGGAGTGGGGGAGTAATCTCGATCGAGTTGCCAATACGGAAGGCAAAGTGATCAATCCCGGCGACTACAGATTTGAGGGATACAATGTCTATCAGTTTCCGTCTCGCACAGCGTCGCTTTCAGAAGCAAAGCGAATTGCCACGTTTGATATGCCTGACGATCCGACCGTGATCCTGGATGAACAGTTTGACTTGAAGTCAGGCCAGGTTCTGAAGGTCCCCGTTCAGTTTGGAAACAACAGCGGCGTGAAACGCGTGTTCGAATTCAAACGCGACTACGTACGGGATGTCGACAAAATAAATAATGGACAGGAATACTATCTAGCTGTCACCGCCTACAGCCACTCGAAGGTCCCTGGTTACGTTCCGACCTCCCTGGAGTCGAGTCCAGCTGTTATCACGGTGCGGCCACAGGTTCCATTTGGTGAGAATTTCGCAACAGTCTATGGTGATACACTTGCGGTCACCCACGCGGGACAAAGCGCAGGTAAGGTGGAGCCCATCGTCATAGATCCGACACTCAGCACGGGACACACGTACGAAGTAGGTTTTGATGAAACAGCAGGTGTAACGACATGGAAGCTTACTGATAAGACGAGCGGGAAGGTTCTGCTTTCCGGGCAGAGCAACCAGAGCGGAGATGAGCTCTATCCGATCGTAAACGGCATTATGGTTCGAGTGGTCGGTGCGCCACTTCAGGGAAAAGACTATAGTGCAGACCCGAGCGGAGACCGATGGTTCAGTGGTGCTTCGGGCTCTGTTGGAGAACTTCTTTTCGGTGGAGTGTACTTAGGGGCAGGATTTCGCGATGGCAGCTCTGTGGCACCTGCCGACTTCAAGACTGTCGAAGTCCGCTTTGTGAAGAAAACAGGATTCACGGACCTCAATGGAAACGGGACGTATGACATCGGCGAACCGTACACTCTGCCTGCCACGGGCACGCAGAAGGCCTACATGTATACTGGTCTTTCTGCGGGTTCTTATGAGGGTTTCTACGATGTGCCATTTACGGCGTGGGATGTCCAGGATCCTGGCAATCCCCGTCAAGTCGCCGTTGTGGTGCGTGATCGCGATCAGAACCATCAATGGGACCTTCACAATCTTGCGGCTGATCCCGCACTTCCCAACAATGGCGACATCCAATATAACTACGTCTGGATCACAGCAGTCGACTATGAGGCAACGGGAACGCTTTATGATCCCGGCGCTGGAGGTACGGACTTCATGGGGCTGGGCGCGAATCAAAAGCCCGTGCTGTGGGGTATCTGGCTTGGGCCGCGCGGGACGCGTGATCCGTACGGGGCAGACGTGACACTGACACTCATTCCGAATTTCATCAACACGCCCGCGGACAAGTTTACTTTCACTGCTCCGGCTGTTGTAGCAGATGCTTCGGTGCAGAAGGCCAGCGCTGAAGAGGTCGGCGTCTTTCCCAATCCATACTTTGCGTTTAATCCCGCAGAAACAAACAGGTTTCTGAGATTCGTGACATTTCATAGCCTCCCCCAGAAGGCAACGATCAGAATCTTCAATCTTGCCGGCGAATTGGTACGAGTGATTCACAAGGATAGTCAGTCACAATTCGTCACCTGGGATTTGACAAATGAAGGCACGTTGCCAGTGGGCAGCGGTATGTACATTGCACACATAGAGATGCAGATGCCTGCGGATGGCTCGATTGTCACGAAGTTCTTGAAGCTGGCCATCATTCAAGAAAAAGAAGTGCTTGACGTGTACTGAAAACGGCGAGGCCAAGTAGAATTATCAACGTTGGTTCCTGCGCTTGGAACTGAACTCAATAAGGAGCAACGAACATGGGAAAGCGAACCGTATTTGGAGTGTCCGTGATCTTGCTGGCGACGATCCTGATGGCCGCGAGCCTTGAGGCGCAGAACAAGCGACTGGGTTCTGCATCAGGAACGCAGCTGTTGATTCCAGTGGGGGCACGCGATCTCTCTCGAGGTGGATCGTGCATGGCAATCACCAATGGCGTTGAAGCGATCTACTGGAATCCCGCGGGTTTGGGGAGCATGACTGGAGCAGAGGGAATGTTCTCCTTCATGTCTTATATTGCTGACATTGGAGTGAGTCATGCAGCAGTTGCCGCCTCGTTTGGCGGTTTCGGTGTTGTCGGTGTCAACATCACTTCGCTCGATTTCGGCGACATCAAGTATACGACGAGAGAAGATCCCTTGGGTCGATCAGGAAGATTGTTTTCGCCGACGTTTGTCACGGTTGGAATTAGTTACGCACGCGCTCTGACCGACGCAATTTCGGCCGGGGGAACGTTCAAGATCCTCTCAGAACAGATCGATCGCGTGGGCGCGAGCGGAATGGCATTCGATGCCGGTGTCCAATACAAGGGGCTAGGCGGAATTCCTGGACTTCACCTCGGCGTGGCAGTTAAAAACATTGGCCCTCGTATCCAGTATGACGGAACCGCACTCCTCGGAACGGCACGAAGGACCGACGGCGACC
>JAHEME010000039.1 GCA_024643825.1 Chloroflexota bacterium
AGCCCCAGATAGTTGTTGGATCCCAGCATAAGGATTTCGCGGTCGCCGGATCGCACGACAGTCCCTTCAGAATCGTCAAAGGGAGTGAAAAATGGATAAATCCCTATGGCCTGTGCCTCGCGTGCTCGCTGCCAGCCAAGCGCTTTCGCAAAGATATCAGCCTCTGCGCGTTCTAAGGCATCCGCCTGTATCGTGCTATCATTTGTCATCGGCTTGGCTCCTCGCCACAACTTTGTGACTTGCCTGAGAAAAAGACTGGTACTCCTTCTGCAACGTTACCAGCTTTTCCCTTGATTGACAAGGTTCTAACCCTTACCCTATACTGACCATCAGAGAGCATAAATCGCCTGGCTTGACTCTTGCGATGCGCTTGATAGTACAGTACTAAATCCCTTGTGGGGGCGAACTGCCTCCTCGTGCAGCAAACACCAGTGACTTTCGATGATGGGAACATCTGCGGCAGGCAAGCCTGCTCCATTCGCCCATCACAGATTCTAAGGGAGGCGTGAGTGCTAAAAAAACGCTACATTTCCAACGGAGAAATCTGCAAAGTGACATTCATCTTGCCCTCTGAAATCGAGGCAAAATCTGCCAGTGTAGCTGGGGATTTCAATAATTGGAGCAAAGATGCCACCCCTATGCAGCAGCTCAAGGATGGGACATGGAAGGTCGAGGTCAACCTTGAGGCCGGGCGCGAGATTCAATATCGCTATCTGGTCAATGGTAGCGAGTGGCATAACGATTGGGAAGCAGATAAATATGCCGCCCATCCCTATGGTGGCGAGAATTCTGTGGTAGTAACCTAGCCAAATCCTGAAAACGGGTAGTTATAAGGTCTCCATGCCGTTGCGGAGATCTTTTTTATTTCTTCTTGCTCGGCATACCCCGGTCGCGTGTGGTATGATCGACAGTACGCTCACTTGTTCTGAATTTGGGATGCGACCGGGCATCTGGTGGAAGGGGCATAAATGGCCGCAGAGAAGCAGGAAAAGCTCGTCCTCATTGATGGTCACGGATTGGCGTATCGCATGTACTTTGCACTGAATCAGGCGGCCTTTAGCACGAGTGCGGGAGAACCCACGAATGCGACCTTCGGATTTACTCGTACCTTGCTGAACTTGATCAGCAGCCCCGATCCCCCGGACTATCTCGCTGTTAGCTTTGACGTAGGGGCAACCTTCCGCGACGAATTGTTCGCTGATTACAAAGGCACGCGCGAGAAAATGCCCGAAGACCTTGCGCTCCAGATCGACCGGATTCATCAGGTTTTGGAAAGATTCAATGTTCCCATTCTAGAGGCGGAAGGATTCGAGGCCGATGATGTACTGGGAACAGTGGCCGCCGCCGCAGAAAAAATCGGGCTGGCAACCGTCATTGTTACCGGGGATAAAGACCTTCTTCAACTGGTGTCAGAGCATACACTGGTAGAACTACCGGGCCGCAGAGCAGGGTCAGCCGATACAGAGGTGTATGACATCCAGGCAGTAGTAGATCGTTTTGGTGTCCGTCCGGATCAATTCGTCGATTACAAAGCCATGATTGGGGATAAGTCGGATAACATCCCTGGGGTAGCTGGTATTGGAGAGAAAACTGCAGCGAAACTCCTGCAAGAGTACGGCACATTGGATGCGATCTACGAGCATCTCGACGAAATTACGCCGAAACGTGCCTTTACTGCCCTTGAGCAAGGCCGTGAGGCAGCACACCTCAGCCAAAAGTTAGCAGCGATTGTACGAAATGTTCCGATTGAGTTCGACCCCGAAGCCTGCCGTACACATGAATTTGATCGGGATCAGGTCGTTGCGATATTCCGCGAACTCGAATTTCGCTCTCTCATTGATCAACTCCCCGGCGCAGCAGATCTCAAGCCCCTGGTGGATGGTCAGCAGCTATCTCTCTTTGGCAGCATGGGGGATTCACCACCTCACTCTCCAGCGGAGTCGCCAACGCAGCCGATCATCGTTCAGGACGAAGCTGCCTTGGATGCGCTGGCGCGTACTCTAGAAGGTGCTTCTGCCATTGCGTTTGATACAGAGACAACCAGCACCGATCAAATGTCCGCGAAGCTCGTAGGCATCTCGTTGGCGGTCAATGAGGGCGAAGGATACTACATCCCGATTGGGCATATCGGCACAGACAAGCCGCAGTTACCTCTGGCACGGGTAATAGAGCGGTTGATACCAGCGATGACCGATCCCCAGATTACTAAGATCGGGCATAACATCAAGTATGATGCTGTGATCCTGGCGCGGCATGGGTTGAACGTCAGCCCTTTGAGTTTCGACACAATGATCGGGCAGTGGCTAGTTCAGCCCGATGGCTCGCGCCGCAAACTGGGTCTCAAGGATCAGGCATTCATTCGCCTTGGCATCGAGATGATCGAGATCACAGATTTAATCGGAACAGGCAAGAAACAGATCACGATGGATCGTGTTAGCATAGCCAGCGCAGCCCCCTATTCTGCCGCCGATGCAGACATGACCCTGCGTCTCGTGGCTCCAATCCAGGCCGAGATCACCGAACTTCAATTGGAAAAGCTGTTTCATGAGATCGAAATGCCGCTGGTTCCCGTCCTTGTCGATATGGAGCAGGCAGGGGTATTGATCGATTCTACGATCTTGAATCAGCTTTCAGATGAAGTGGCAGAAACCCTACGCGGGTTGGAAAAAGAAATCTATACAGTTTGCGGATATGAGTTCAACCTGAATTCATCACAGCAGCTTAGTGAAGCGTTGTTTGATCACCTCCAATTGCCCACCCAGGGGTTGCGGAAAACAAGCTCTGGTCGATTTTCCACGGCGGCAGATGTTCTAGATTCGCTTCAAGAGGAGGATACAACCGGGGTCATCTCTTTGATCCTCCAATACCGCGAGTTCGAGAAACTTCGTTCAACCTACCTTGATTCGCTGCCGTCTCTGGTCAACTCACAAACCGGGCGCATCCACTCATCCTTTAATCAGACCGGGGCGATTACAGGGCGCATTAGTTCCAGCGATCCAAATCTTCAGAATATCCCTATCCGCACGGAACAGGGCAGACGAGTTCGTGAAGCCTTCATTGCCGCGCCTGGCTACCGATTGATCGCTGCTGACTACTCACAGGTGGAACTTCGCATTCTTGCTCACGTTTCTCAGGATGAGGGTCTGAGCAAAGCATTTCACGAAGACCAGGATATTCACGCCTCTACCGCAGCGGCAGTCTACGGAATTCCCCTTGAGCAGGTGGATCGCGGTCAACGTAGCTTTGCTAAGTCGGTAAACTTTGGTCTGATGTACGGAATGGGCGCGTATCGCCTTGCGCGATCAGCAGATCTTACCCTCGCAGAAGCCGAAGAGTTCATCAAGACCTACTTTGAACGATTCCCCAGAGTTCGCGCCTATCTCGATGGAACGTTACAAATGGCAGCTCGCGAAGGCTACGTAGAAACGCTGCTTGGTCGCCGCCGCTATTTCCCGATTCTGCAATCGACCACCGCCAATCGGCAGGATCGCGCCCGCGCAGAGCGAGAGGCCATCAATATGCCCATTCAGGGCACAGCAGCGGATGTCATCAAGATCGCGATGGTGCGCCTGCATGATGCCCTTGCGGCTCGCAAGTTACGCGGGCAGATGATCCTCCAGGTACACGACGAGTTAGTTCTCGAAGCCCCCGAAGACGAAGTGGACCAGATGGCAGCCCTTGTCGTCGAAGTGATGGAGAACGCCTATCCCCTGTCCGTTCCGCTGCGTGTGGATGTGCATGTAGGCCAGCACTGGGGCGAGATGAAATAGGCTTTTGAGTACAAAAGTGTTATGACGCTTGACTTAGAACGCGCGTTCGCGTTATAATGAGCCTGACATCGAACTCTTGTGCTATAACTACATGCTGCACATGAGATTTCAGGAGAATAGATTATGAGTGAAACCAAGTTGTCTGCCCGGCAGGAAGCTATGGTGGAGTTCATTGGCCAATTCATCGAAGAAAATGGCTATCCACCGACCATTCGGGAGATTGGGAAAGCCTGCGGAATTTCATCGACTTCAGTTGTCAACTACAACCTCACCAAGTTGGAGCGTGAAGGCATATTGGTGCGTGATCGGGAAGTATCCAGAGGATTACGCCTTGCAGAGACGCTCCGAGAGGGGATGGGCAATCTGATCCGAGTTCCGCTGGTGGGCCGAATCGTCGCCAGTGAACCCTGCCCGGTTCCCGGCAGCGACTTTGCCATCTTCGGTTCCGATGAGGCTATCGAATTAACCCGCGACATTGTGGATCGGAACGATGATCTCTATGCGCTTCAAGTGCAGGGTGATTCGATGGTGGATGCCATGATCAACGACGGCGATGTCGTCATCATGCGCCCCCACAAAGACGTGAAGAATGGCGATCTTGTGGCTGTATGGCTTCTAGATCGAGAAGAAACCACCCTCAAGCGAATTTATAAAGAGGGCAAGCGCATTCGTCTCCAGCCTGCCAACCCAACCATGCAGCCGATCTACATCGAAGATCCGGCTACGGTAGAAGTTCAGGGTCGGGTCGTGGCAGTAATTCGTCGCCCTAACTAAATCGTAGCTTTAGCCTGACCCATGCGAACCCATGCGCAGATCTGCGCATGGGTTGAATTCGTCACCCTCGTAGTTCTATTTCTCCTGATGCGCACTCCCTGAGATAACGGTACACTCACCGCGCATTGTTCCTGAGATGATTCCCTGACTAGATGGATAGATGAAGATGGACTCTCAGATGGCATCTGTTGAACAACCTTTTTCGATGAGCCGTGTCCTGCGTACGTGGTGGCCTCTTGCCGCAAGCTGGCTGTTAATGGCTATCGAACTCCCCGCTCTGAGTGCCGTAGTTGCGCGGCTGGCGAATCCAGAGATTAATCTCGCCGCTTATGGTGGGGTGGTCTTTCCGCTCTCGCTCATTATTGAATCACCGATTATCATGCTGCTGGCTGCCTCTACCGCCCTCAGTCGGGATTGGGCATCCTACCTTACCTTGCGACGCTTTATGATGCGGTTGGGGGTGGCACTGACGCTCCTTCATGTTGCGGTTGCCTTCACTCCCCTCTATTACATCGTGGTAAGGAATGTGCTTGGCGCGCCACCGGAGATTGTCGAGCCTGCCCGTATTGGCTTGATGATCATGACTCCCTGGACGTGGTCAATTGCGTATCGCCGATTCAATCAAGGAGTGTTAATCCGCTTCGATCACTCGCGTGCAGTCGGTGCTGGCACAATTATCCGCCTGACAGCGGATGTCCTTGTCCTGACCATTGGCTATCTCGTACACACGATTCCAGGAATCGTAGTCGCTACCAGTGCCGTGATTGCCGGAGTTCTGAGTGAGGCGGCTTTCGCGGGGCTGCGTATGCGTCCTGTTCTTCGGGATCAGGTAAAGAAGGCACGGGTGGTCACACCCCCGATCTCATACCCGGTCTTTATTGAGTTCTACATTCCCTTGGTCATGACATCACTCCTTACGCTGCTCGCGCAGCCCATTGGAAGTGCCGCCATAAGCCGGATGCCAGAGGCATTGCAATCGCTGGCTGTCTGGCCTGTGATTTCGGGGCTGATCTTTATGTTCCGCAGTCTCGGCATTGCCTACAATGAGGTTGTTGTCGCCCTCTTGGATGAACCCAACGCATCGCGTACGTTGCTTCGTTTCACCTTGATCATGGCGGCTTTGCTAAGTACAGGCTTGTTAGTGATCGCAGCGACCCCATTGGCCCATTTGTGGTTTCAGCAGGTGTCAGGGCTGTCGCCAGAATTAGCGAATCTTGCTCGTGTTGGGGTCTGGTTCGCGATTGTTCTCCCTGCATTAGCCGCATTGCAAAGCTGGTATCAAGGGGCCATTCTGCACAGCCGTCGTACCCGTGCGATCACGGAGGCCGTGGTCATCTATCTGGTCAGCAGCGCCGTGATATTGAGCCTTGGAGTTGTGATACACAGGTGGTTTGGTCTTTATGTAGGTCTGATAGCGATGTCGATCAGCACCGCTTTACAAACCGCCTGGCTCTGGTGGCGCAGCCGGGATGTGATCTCTGCGCACCATACGACATCAGCAGCGCAATTACATCCAGCCGAAGCTGCAACGCGCTAACAAGATTCCTGTATTACGGAGTGTCGGAGTCTACCCTTCTTCCACCTTCTGAATTCCCTGTAACAGGACATCATGAACATGGGCATTCGAGGCAAGGATGCCATAATTGTCTTCCAATTGGGAACCTTTTGTGAAGTCCAGACGCTTGCCTCGCAGATCGGTGACGCGCCCCCCTGCTTCTTCTACGAGCAAAACACCTGCGGCATGATCCCATACCTTTTCGCGGTAATCTGTGCCCCGTGATTGTCGTAAATAGACCTCTGCTCGACCATCCGATACAGCTACATATTTTGCCTGACTGTCCATCAGCACGGGTTTCCCTTCCAGATGAACCTGCTGGAATACTTCGCCGGAAAAGCTGTGCCCGCTGAGTTCCAGGCTTTCTACGGCTCTTGACGGGGCAAGCTGGTCTTGGGCTGAAACGTGCAGTGCACGTCCTGTCCCCGGTATCATTGGCTCCAATATTGCTCCTGAACCCCTTGCCGCGATAGCCACAACCCCCGCAGTGCTTCCTGATGGGTCTTCTGGATTGAAGGGAAAAGCCGGGCACGCCAATGCCCCGACAACCGGTTCTCCATCGATCAGAAGGGCTACAGCCACAGCAAACTGATCACCGCGCAGAAATCCTTTGGTTCCATCAATCGGATCGATCACCCACATCCGCGTACTGTGGGTATCTCTGCCATGATCAATCCATGAGCGAATCTGATCCAAAGAAACTGGCTCTGCAAGAAAATCACTCACGTAGCGCAGAATCGTCTCTCGCTGTTCCGTAGAGGATAGGTTGTCGAAGTCCTGTGCTCGCTCCTCGGCAAGTGTCGCATCTTCCGGGAAGTGTGAGGCGATGTGATGCAGGATGATCGCCTGCGCGCCGTAGTCCGCAATGGTGACAGGCTCATTCCCTGCCTTTTCCATCTTCTCGATGGCGTTCTCCATATCCTGCCGAATGGCAAGGCATAGTTGCCCTGCTAGACGGGCGGCTTCAAAGGCGACAGTGCGTTCGCGCTCAAACTCTGGCATGGTTGTTCTCCATCGTTGGATATAATCTCCTCACCTTCCATCGGTTCACACAGGGAGAAATCGTATGAGGTATCGGTTCATAAGTATAGTCGGGTGGGTGCTTCTTGGGCTTGTACTAACATCCTGTCAGCGACATCAATTTGTCGGTACGCTTCTTGATCCTGCGAAACCCATTTCTGATTTCACGATGACGGCGACCAATGGCACAGAGGTTCATCTCCCGGAGGAAGCATCTCCTCTGCTTGTCCTGTTCTTTGGATACACGCACTGCCCCGATGTGTGCCCAACCACCATGTATCAGTTGAAGCAGGCCATGTCACTTCTGGGCAGCGACTCTGCCTCTGTGAAAGTAGCAATGGTAACAGTCGATCCAGAGCGTGACACCTCTGAGATTCTGGACGCTTATGTCCATAACTTTGATCCGTCATTCATCGGCTTGAGAGAAGAGGATACGAGCAAACTCGCCGCGATCATAGCGGAATTCGGCGTCTTCTACGAGATACAGGATCATCCAGAAGGGGCCGAGGACTATCTGGTATCGCATACCCCTTCCCTGATGGTGCTGGATCAATCAGGCTTACGACTCGTGATCTCCAGCGGCACTCTGGCAGAAGATATAGCGGCTGACCTTCGCGCACTCCTGAAATCCGGTTAAATAACATGAGCCGGGTAATTCCCGGCCCACGCTTCAGTCATTGCTATGGCTCTGCCGTAGCATTCGGTGTTTCGCTTGGCGTTACTGTGGGAGTCACAGTGATCGTTGGCGTGGGGGTTGGTGTATCCGGCGGCTTGTCAGTAGAGGTAGGTTTGGGCGTCTCCGTTGGATTCTCCACGTTGAACGTGACGCGTTTCTCCGCGCTGTGACCAGCGCCATCCACAACAACAACCCGAATCGTCATAGGCCCGTTTTCAAACGGAGCCAGGTCAAGCTGCCCCAGAACCCCATCATGAACTGCCTGCGGGTTAGCAGTCTGCAAGCTGCCCCATCCCTGCGGGTCGGGGCCAAGACCGAAGTCCACATAGTAATGAGAGAAGTTCGGCGCATCCGCCGTTCCTGTAATAATCAGCACGCCGCTGTGAGCGGAGTTCGGGGTCGGATCATTGATGGCGATCTCTGGGATTTGTGTATCTGGCCCGCACGCCTGCGTGGGTGCTTGGGTCTGGATTCGTTCCGTAGAAATACCTCGTTGAGTTGCCCATGCCTGACCCTCTGCCGTATTCAGCAACCAGTCCCGTTCCTGTGCGCTGATGTCGATCAACTGGCTGGGGTTCGGAAGAACCAGATAAAGCTGCTTCTCTGCGTCTGTTGGGCAGAAGTCGTTGGCGACCAACTCCGCAAATGGATTGACCAATAGCTCACGGTACAGCCCGTTTTCAGCGTCAGGTGGCGGGTAGTTGGTGGCAAAAATTCCGGTGTAGACTTCGGAATGTTCCTGACAGTATTGTGAAGGCAATGCCCCATCATCCACGCATACCGTTTGTTGGAAAATCCCTTGCGGCTGTGCAAACGCCTGCGCCGGATACCACTGCTGGGAACCATCCATCGTTCCCCGCCAGATCGGGCCAGCCCCTGTGACACCGGAGACGTTGATCATCGGGGAGTTATCCGTATTTCCAACCCACACACCCACTGCCAGTTCAGACGTAAAGCCCATCGTCCAGTTATCACGGAAGTCGTTGGTGGTTCCCGTCTTGGCCCCTGCGGGATAGGGCGGGCTGAGAACACTATCGCGCCCAAAGGACGGAATGCGTGCCTCTTTATCTGAGAGGATGTCACGCAGGAGATAATCCAGCGCCGGATCAATAGCCTGACGGCCTTCAGGGACTTCGTATGGATACCCTTCAATGACCTGTCCGTTGCGCTCAATCCTGTCGATAGCATACGGGGGGCGGTACGTGCCTCCATTGGCGATGGTCGCAAATGCATTCGTCCATTCGAGCAGATAAACTTCGCCTGCCCCCAGTGTCAGAGACAGTCCGTAGTTGTTCGCATCATCCGGCGTGCCCAGGGAAGTCACGCCAATATCGTTCAGGGTTTGGAGAAGTTGAGCTACACCCACATGATCCAGAGCTTGAATCGCAGGCACGTTCAGCGAATTGGATAGTGCGGTTCGTACAGAAATCGGGCCGCGAAATTTCCCATCATAATTCACAGGTTCATACACACCGAACCCAGGAATTTCATAGGAAATGGGGACATCCCACAGAACAGTGGATGGCGTCCAACCATTACGAAAAGTAGTCAGATATGTGAATGGTTTGATCGAGGAACCGGGCTGCTGTGGAGTCAGCGCGATATTGACCTGCCCGTGGATCGCCTCATCATTGAAGTCCCGGCTCCCGACCATCACCAGAATAGCCCCGCTATGAGGGTCTATGATCACAACCGAAGCGTTCGTTACATTCCGGTCTGTCAAACCTGACAGCGTAAGATCTATCTGACTCTGCGCCAGGTCCTGAAGACGCGGATCAAGTGTTGTGTATACGTCAAACCCAGAGGTATAGATCGCTGGGCCAATTGCAGGGTCAGATTCTAGCTGTTGTTGAATATACACCACCCAGTGTGGGTATTTCGCCTGGAAATTTGGTGACTGGAACTCACGCGCTGCGATTGCCGCTAGATCAGGTTGTGCCACCGTGAGTTCAGTTTGCGTCATACACGGCACTTGAATATCAGCCTTGCCTGTCTCCAGACATCCCGCCTCGAGCATTAGGCCAAGCACCTGCTGCTGTCGGTTGAGAGCATCCTCCTTGCTGGTCACTGGATCCCAGATCGCAGGGGCTTGCGGTAGCCCTGCCAGAAAAGAAGCCTCTGCCAGTGTTAGATCGCGTGCGCTCTTCCCGAAATAGGTTTGTGCTGCGGCTTCAATCCCGTAGGCAAAGTTCCCATAGAATGCCTGATTCAAATACAGTTCGAGGATGTCTCGTTTGCTGAATCGGCGGCCTAGTTCCGCCGCGAGGAAGATCTCTTTGATCTTACGCGAGTAGCTTCGTTCGTAGCGTTCTTCTTCCGGGAGCAAAAGCGCGCGTGTTAACTGCTGGGTGATCGTGCTTGCCCCGGAGACAACTTCTCCTTCCCGGTAGTTCTGAACAACGGCCCGAATGATCCCCGGAATGCTAAATCCAGGGTTCACGAAGAAGTCGCGTTCTTCCGTAGATATAGTCGCCATGATCACCCAGGGCGATACTTCATCCAGAGTCACATAATCACGCAGACCACCATTGGGATCGTTGATCTCGTATAGAACATTCCCTTCGCGGTCACGGATTCGCGTGGTCTCAAACTGGAGAGCGCGCGCTTGCAAATCCGAGATGTCGTTGATTCCCTGAAACGAGGGAGCCGTGACCTGCGCATAGTACACTGCTGCACCACCGCCACTGAGCATCACTGCCACCAACCCACCGATGAAGGTCAGCAGCGCGGTTCGAGCCAGGCATCCCCAGGAGAATCGTGTGCCTCCGAGTGCCTTTCGGCGGCGACTGGGGCGTTGCGGTCTCTGCGATGGGGCGGGCTGTCGCTGCTGTTGCCCTGGTAGCCGAGCACGTCCAGTTCCACTCGGTGGCGGATAAGACGATTGCGGTGCTGCCTGATTCATAGGTGGCTGCGGGGGTGGCTCATACGAAATCGAAGGTCGCGTTTCCTCAAATACAGGACGTTCATAGCCATGCGGCTGAGTAGTCTCCGTGGGCGGAAAGACATCGTCGCTGTACGAACTGCGCCCCGCCATCGTCGCATTCGGGTCTTCGCGAGGCACACGGCGAGGAGGAAGCGGCATTCCATCTTTGTCGAGCCGCACTTCCCCTAAGTTTGTCGGAGGCGGTTGGTAAGTACGATGGGGCTGGCCCTCAGCAGGTTGAACCCCCGGCCCCTGATCGAGGGCATCCGGTACGGGTGGTTCCACAAACGCCCCGCTGCCCAGATTATCCGTTGGATGTGGCATCTGTGGCGGCTTGCGTCGCTCACTGGGCGTCTCCTGCCCGGAGGGTGTATCCCCCCTTTGAATCGCAGGGAGACCTTCTGGAGGCGTGTCGCGCCCAGTTGGAGTGTCGCCTTCTTTCCGTGCTGGTTCCGGGATCACGGGCTGCGTGACGCCATGATCCTGGTCATAGCTCGGAACTGGCGTGCCCTTCTCTTCGATCTCGCTCCAGTGTTCGGCTTCCTTCTCGGCGCGCTCTTTCGCACTCATCAGCCGATCCAGGCGCGATGGGGTACGCTTTTCCTCTGACCCTATCGGGGCATCATTCTCTGGGCGTTCTTCTTCAGGTGAAATGTGGGATTGATCATCCATAATTGGCTTCCTCACGATAACTATAGCATGCCAAACCTGAAACCTAAAAGGAACCTTGCGACTCTGCTTGCAAAGAGAGTTGGGGGAAACTATAGTCCCTCATAAGACTAGCAGGAGACGTCAATGCATACTCCTCCGGCACTTCCTCATATGATGCATGCCCCGGATGGCTTCTTTGCTGTATGGTTGGCCCTCCTTGGATGGGGAATTACCTTCGCCATCATCAGTCTGGCTATCCAGAAAACAAAAGAGCAGCTTGGGGATCGACAGGTTCCGTTGATGGGTGTCCTTGCCG
>JAHEME010000544.1 GCA_024643825.1 Chloroflexota bacterium
GCAAGCCTATCGCCAACTCTCGCGATGCTGGGGTGTCGATCTGGCCAGGAACGACCTGGTTGGTATTGTCGGCGAGCCCATGCATCCAGATAGAGCTGTCCGCGGCGAGCTGATCGGTTTAACCGAAAAAGGGGTTGACCTGCTAACGCGCGTGATCCCATACCTTTCGATATAACCTGCGGAAGAACATACGCAGATGAGAACGGAGGAAGGCTACAACCTTCCTCCGTTTTGATTTAAGTCAAACAAGTGGAGTGAATATGCCAACTGATCAAAAATTTCCCTCTTTCAGGGCGCTCAACGGCCGCGATGCAGTTGAGTTCGTGGATTTCAACCCTGAAAAGCCAATGTCTCAGGACGATCAAGATTTCATCAATGGGACTGGCATTTATACCGATATCCCCGAAGATGCTGATAAGAGCGTACACAAAATCAAACCCCTCCCCCTCTATGTGTCGGTGGAAACGGACCGGTGTGTGGTTTGTCGCCGATCATGCGCTAGGTATGGGCGTCATTCGGTACTCTTTCCGGCCGCTTTACGAGGTGGTCTCGTATGTGATGACTGCGCCCATGATTATTGCATCCAGTGTGAATGCTGTGAAGCGGGACACACGATTGATGAAATGATTGAGTCGAGCAGTTTCAAAAGCGAAAGCTAAACCTATTTTCAAATCAATAACAACGAGGAACTATGAACACTGATCAACAACTATATCCTTCTTTCAAGGCAATCTACGGACGCGAGCCAGTCGCCGGGCGCGACTACGACCGGGATGGTGAAATGTGCCAGGATGACCACGACTTCTTTGCGGGAACTGGACAGTACTCGGATGATGTTGTGCCGGCCCAGACTGTGGTGTATTCGGGCGGCGATTCTTCGAGCCTCAAAGCCGCTGTCGCTGATTGTTGGGGCAAGGGGCATACGGACGCTCTGGCTGATGGGAAAGATATCCTGGTCAATCGCGGGACCTGGCGCATCAAGAACTGCTCGGTTGAGGAGTTCAATATCCTGTGCGCCGAGATCGAAAGCGAGACAGGCCGTGAGTTTGTTCAGCTGATTGATGAAGCTAAACCGGTCAGCAAGAAGGACCTATTTCTTAGATATCTGCGTCAGGGCACCACAGATGACGGGATGCTTATTCGAATCACCGTGGACGATATTGCCCGATACATCGACTCGCATCCTGCTCTTGTAGAAGCCATCGAAAAGATTGACGCCAGCGCTGAGGAGCTTTCCTCGATGTTCTTCGGCGAGCTACAGGAGCTTGATTTACCTGGGCAAGCAGCTAGCGCGGTCAATACTGTGGTGATCGACGCGGTGGCCGAAGACCTTTCCTCCAATCTCTGGGAAGGTGACGATCTGGGTGCAGAAATCGAAGGCGTTGACCTTTAGCCAGGAATGGAGCAATCATGGAAACAGAATGGTCTAAGAAAATTGTTTCCTTTTTGGAAAAGACAACTGCAGGCGGCCGGTATAGAAGCTTCGAAGTGTTTGAAGATTGGCTGAACATTTGCCACGCGACCCTGCAACAGTTACCGACTCACATAAAGAACCGTAACCAGAACCTGCCCTTTGTGGATACGCCTGAAACGACAAAGCTGATGAAACGCATGTGGTCTCGCCACTCAGACAGGTCAATGGAGTATTTCTCACAGGCATTTGCGGTTCTGCTCGAAAGCGCCGCGGCAGGAGGGAATGACACCCTGGGTGATACCTATCAAGAGTATGCGAATCCGAAGCCAGGTGCAGGACAATTCTTCTCCCCGATGCCGCTTGCTCAGGTGATGGCTTGGACAATGTGTAAAGGCATTGAGAAAGAGGTCAAACGGCGCATCATGGATGCTATCGATCGCTCACCGATGGCGAAAGCTGCTGCTATCGCTGGCTTGATGCTCAACGAAGAAGATTTGCCAGCTTATTACTTCGGTCGGGTTGTTCCTCTTGCTCTGCCCACTTACGAACCCTATGTCATTTCTGACCCTGCCTGTGGATCGGGCGTGATGTTTATCGCCGCCGCAGAGCAAATCCCGGCGTGGCTCCTCAATTCCAACCTGGTGCGCTTTTGTGGCATGGACATTGACGAAACTTGCGTGAAGATGGCGCGTACGAACTTGATGTTAAGAAGGCTGAACGGCTACGCTACTTGCGCCTTATATGCCACCGACCAGGAATTAGTGATGCTTCCGCAACCATACGCGGTGCAATATACGCAGGCAAGGGAAGCTCATAGGGTGGGAGATAAGGAACGTGTTCTTGAAATCCTCGCCGACGTGCGAGGCTTGAGTCAGGCTACGCTTTTTTAGACGAAAGAGAATGGTCCACATATATGGGCCAGTCTGATTACTATAAACCAAATCAATTTACGGAGGTCGCTATGACTACTACAACAATCAAAACAATCTTGACTCTCGAAAGTGTATTACAGCGCGTAAAGGAAATTGGCATCGCTGCCAGACATGAAACATACGCCGCTATTGCTGATCGCATCTTCCTGACACCCGCTTGCATCGAGGAAATCCGGAACGCTATGCGGCTTGCTCCTGTGTCAGAAGATATCCGCGCTGAAATGCTCCAGTTGCTGGCAGAAGTAGAAGCAAAGCGCGCGCGCGAATATCACACCAATGATAAGAGCTGGGCTGATGTGGTTGCTTCCCGTGTTCTCGGCTTTCAGGCTGAATTGCAATCCTATCAATTTCTCATCGAAAAGAAACTGATTATGCCGGTGATAAAGCCTGCACCGTTGGAAGTCTGCGAGAAATACTACGTCCGCGATCTGGGCGAGTTCTGGGGTGAAGTGGTGGATATCAGGAATGATGAAGTTTTGGTCAAGATGCTCTTTGAGCACTCTACCAAATGCTCCATGTATGAAATGCGCCTGTGGCTCGGTGATGGCACATTGGCAAAGGTCACTCCGGAACTGTACGAAATCCTTTTGGACGTTGGCATGTTCCTTTACGCCGACACGGTTGTATTCTCCGCCGACTGCGTTACCGCTTATTGGAATCGTGGTCACGAGGGGATTGGAACCAAGGATATTCCCTACGATCAAATCGTTTCCATCTCCCGCGACGATGTGAAGATCTTTCCCCAGGAAGGAGATATTTCATTGATCGAGAAAAA
>JAHEME010000545.1 GCA_024643825.1 Chloroflexota bacterium
GGCGATTGATCCCGCACATCAATCGATAGCAACCGCAGGGCCGATCCAATAAACACGGATCGGCCCTTTCGATTCTCACCCCTGGCGGATCAGGATCAGGATGATGGGGATCGCCACCGCGCTGGTCATGGTCGTCCAGAAGACGATGCGGGAGGCAAGCTCCGGTTCGCGGTTGACTTCGTTGGCGGCGATGTACAGGTTCACGGCAGTGGGCAGCCCGGAAGCGAGGATCAGGGCCGAGCTAATTTCGTGATCGAGACCAAAGAACCCGACCAGCAGCGCCGCGCTTACAGGGGCGACCAGAAAGCGCATCACCCCTACCATGGAGATGCTGAATGCATTGCCTCGTATGGGCGATTTGGATAGCTGCACGCCCAGCGTGATCAGCGCCAGGGCCAGAAACCCTTCTCGAATGTATTGAAGCGGAGGTTGTAACGGCCCCGGCAGGTCGAGATGGAGTGCTCGCATGGCGAAGCCCAGCACGATGGCATAGATCGCCGGGAATTGCAGCACCTGACGGATCGACTTACCGAGCGTCCGCCCGTCCCCACCGACCAGAAACAGCAGACCCAGGGTGAAGAACACCAGCGTTTGCACCGTCAGCAGAATGCTGATGACGCTCACCGCGCGCTCGCCGAAAGCCAGCAGCATCAGGGGGAAGCCGTAGTTCGCGGCATTGGTATACATCGATCCCAGCACCAGCAGCGGTCGGCGTGCCCGGAAGCGCGGCAGGCTGAACAACACCATCGCAATTACGAAGAGGATGGTCAGATGGGCGAGGGTGAAGGTGGTGATTCCGATGATCTCCTGCAAACGCAGATCCGATTGGTAGATCAGCATGAAGATCAGGCCGGGCGTGAAGACGTAGAAGCTCACTCTGGTGAGCGTTTGAACGTCAATCATGAGGTTGCGATCCAGCACAAACCCAATGGACAGGAGGATGAAGATAGGGAGGATGATGGTAAGGACGATCTGAAAAAAGATCATGCGATCTCACAGGGGTGAACCGAGGAGTACAGGCCCGCCGAGAGTACCTGCGAAGTAGGAACCTGTCAATATGATCCCTGGTGAAGTCCTTCCCCGATTCAGCGATCAGATCGTGAGGGTGATGTACAGACCCAACGCAAAAACAACCGTTCCGCCGATTCCTCGCGCCAACAGATGTTTCACAAAGTCGAAGGAAGCCAGTGCCGCCTTTGCTGGATCGGTCGGGTGATAGCGAATCTGAACCGGGGTCCCGACTTTGTAGCGGGCTACCTGCTGTTTGGCAGCCTTCTTGCTGTAAATGTTGGCGTTGGAAGCATCGGTTAGGAGCACTTCATGATCGTTGCCATCTACGCTGTATGCCGCATAGATCATTGCCTGATGGTCATCGCCCGATTCAAGGTGATGGTGAACTTCCACAGACGAACGCGATATCTTCCCGGTCACGAGGGGCCAGCGCAGACTTTGCAGTGCCCTGATCAGGCGCAGAAGCGTCATGAAGATCAAGACCGCGCCCGCCGCTAAGAGAAGCAGTCCGGCGATTCTGGCAACTGTCATGGGTTTCCTTTCTGGTGCAAGTGGATGGATACCAGTATACGCGATTGATGGTCAACATACAGACAGAATGTTTGTCGGGCGGTTGCTGGTGATTGCCTGCATGTTATACTCCGCGCGGATTTGTGAACTCCCCCTGAGGCTTTGATGACGACTATCCTGGTGGTAGAAGATGACGATACCGTACGCGAAACCCTGGTCTTTAACTTGCAGGAAGAAGGCTACTCTGTCCTCAGCGCCGCCGACGGCGAACAGGGACTCGACCTGATCCGCAGCCGCACCCCCGACCTCGTGATTCTGGATATCATGCTGCCTCGGCTGGATGGGCTGGCGGTGACGCGGATCGTGCGCAAAGATGGCAACATTGCGCCCATCCCGATCATCATGCTCACCGCACGTGGAATGCAGGGCGATAAGATGGTGGGGCTGGACAGCGGCGCGGATGACTACATCACCAAGCCGTTTGGCCTCGGTGAATTCCTGGCACGGGTGCGGGCCGTGCTGCGACGCTCCCCGCGCGCGACATCGCCTGCTGCCAGCCCGGTGCTCGAAGCAGGCGACCTTCGGCTTGACATGGGGGGGCGGCGGGTAACGCTCGGAACCAGGGAAATCGCCCTCAGTCAGAAGGAGTTCGATCTACTGGCGGAACTGATGCACAACGCGGGGGCTGTGCTCTCGCGCGATCTGATCCTCGCCCGCGTGTGGGGGTACGATCATCTAGGCGACAGCCGCACGGTGGACGTTCACATCCGGTGGCTGCGGCAGAAGATCGAAGCTGACCCCGCCACCCCTCAGCGCATCATCACGGTGCGCGGGGTGGGTTACCGCTTCGAGACAGGCACGTCATGATGTCCGATTTCGGTGTGATCTATGTGGCTACCGGGGAACGCTATCAGGCGGAAGCGGTGGTCTCGGCAGCGTCGCTGAAGCAGGCTTCGCCGGGAATCGCCGCCACGTTGATCACCGACTCCAGCGATCCGGTCGATCCCTTTGATCAGGTGATCGTGCTGGACGATCCGCGCCACGACTTCGTGGATAAGATTCGCGGGATTCGGATGTCGCCCTATCATCGGACGGTGTTCCTCGACTCGGATACGTATGTATGCGATGACATCTCCGACCTGTTCGACCTGCTGGGGCGGTTCGATGTGGCGGCGGCGCAGGCCGTGCTGCGGGTGAATGTGCCAATTGAGGGGATTCCATACGCATTCACCGAGCCGAATACCGGTGTGCTTGGATTCCGAAAGTCGCCCGCATGGGAGGCGTTCAGCGCGGAGTGGCTGGCGCTCTACGAACGAGATCGGGAGACTCTGCGGGGTGGATCATGGGAGGGCAAGGCGCTCTCCGGCGATCAGGCCGCCTTTCGTAAACTGCTGTATCACAGCGATCTGCGGCTGGCGACGTTAGCCTCGGAGTACAACTGCCGCTTCGATGCAGGCTATCTGCACGGTCGCGTGAAAATCCTGCATCAACGCGCATCGCAGGCGGAGCTACAAAAGACCGCCGCGATTCTCAACAGCGCGGCGGGCAAACGGGTGCATCTGACGCATCATCCACGTAGCAGGCGCATCACCTGG
>JAHEME010000040.1 GCA_024643825.1 Chloroflexota bacterium
GCTGACGGGCAATGGCCCGGCGAAGGATGGCAAGTATGCCTTCTGCTCCGGCGGCGATCAGAAAGTGCGCGGCGACGCAGGCTATGTGGGCGATGACGGCGTGCCCCGGTTGAACGTGCTGAAGCTTCAGCGCATCATCCGTTCGATGCCCAAGCCGGTGATCGCACTGGTGGGCGGGTATGCCATCGGCGGCGGGCATGTGCTGCATGTGATCTGCGATATAACCATCGCCGCCGACAACGCGATCTTCGGGCAGACGGGGCCGAAGGTGGGGAGCTTCGACGGCGGGTTAGGGGCGAGCTTCCTGGCCTCGATTGTGGGGCAGAAGAAAGCGCGTGAAATCTGGTATCTGTGCCGCCAGTACAACGCCCAGGAAGCGATGGATATGGGGCTGGTGAATACAGTTGTCCCTATTGAGCAGCTCGAAGCGGAAGGCGTGACGTGGGCGCGGGAAATCCTGAGCAAGAGTCCGATTGCCATCCGCTGCCTGAAGTCGGCGTTCAATGCAGAACTCGACGGGCAGGCAGGGATTCAAGAGTTAGCAGGCAATGCCACCATGCTGTTCTACATGTCAGAAGAGGGGCAGGAGGGCCGCAACGCCTACCTGCAAGGGCGCAAACCGGAATATGACAAGTATCCCTGGCTGCCCTGAGATCGAGGCTCACTGAGAATGTTCTACTGGCTGGCGGAACGCGCGGCGCGCAACCCCGATACTCCCGCACTGATCTACAACGATCAGGTGTGGACGTATGCTGCCCTGAATGATCAGGTAGCAGCGATGGCGGCGCGTCTAGCCGCCGCTGGCGTGCAGGTTGGCGATCACATCGCCGTACTGCTGCCAAACCGACCGGAGACGGTCTTCCTCATCCACGCGGCGGCGCGGATGGGCTGCGTGCTGGTTCCACAGAATACACGCCTCACGGTGGAAGAACTTCGCTGGCAGCTTGGCGAGTCGGATGCTGCGTTCCTGATCTGCGGCAAGGAGACAGAGCAGGCAGCCGCCGAACTTACCGGGGGAGCGTGGCAGACGTTCACGGTAGATACAGCCGGAGAATCGGGGATTCCGTCCCTGATGGACTTCTCCGCTGCATCTGCATCGGGATGGCGCGAGGGGCGCAAACTGGCTCCGAGGGCGGTGCAGGGAATCGTCTTCACGTCGGGGACGACGGGCAAGCCCAAAGGGGCGATGATCACGTTTGCCAACCATTTTCACAGCGCGGTTGGCTCGGCGGATCGGCTGGGACTGCAGGCGGCGGCTCGCTGGCTGCTGTGCATGCCGCTGTACCATGTAGGCGGGTTATCGATTGTACTGCGGTGCTGTTTGTATGGAACCACTGTCGTGCTGCAAGATGGCTTCGATGAACAGGCCGTCAGCGATGCGCTGGATCGGGACGCGATCACGCTGGTCTCGCTGGTTCCGACGATGCTGGGACGCCTGCTCGATCTGCGCGGCGATGATGCGCCCTTCCCCGAAGCGGTGCGGTGTGTGCTGCTGGGCGGGGCGGCAGCGAGCGCACAGTTGATCGAACGATGCCTGGCGGGGAACATCCCGATTGCGCTCACCTATGGACTTACCGAAGCCTGCTCGCAGGTCGCCACCGCGACCCCGCGCGAAACGCGCGCCAAAGCGGGGAGCGTCGGCAAGGCGCTGAGTGGGACAAAGATTCAGATCGTGAATGATGCTGGCGATGTCCTGCCGCCCGGCGAGATCGGCATGATCCTGGTATCAGGGGATACAGTGATGCGGGGCTATTACGGTCAGCCCGAAGCAACGTGCGAAGTACTAGACGAGAACTGGCTGCGTACGGGCGACCTCGGCTACAAGGATGAAGACGGCGATCTGTGGATTGTTCAGCGGCGCACCGACCTGATCGTCAGCGGCGGCGAGAACGTCTATCCCGCCGAGATCGAAGCTGTATTGACGGCTCACCCGGCGATTGCGGCAGCCTGCGTTGTTGGCGTGGATGACTCGGAGTGGGGTCAGCGGGTGACGGCGCTGATCGAAACAAGAGGCGCGGCGGTGACCGAGGCTGAAATCCTTGCCTACTGCCGCGAACACCTCGCAGGGTACAAGCTCCCGCGATCCATCGTATTTACCGATGCGCTGCCGTGTACGGCATCGGGCAAAGTTCAGCGGGGCAAAGCCGCTGAACTTGTGCAGAATCATCTTCTGCTGGAATCGTAAGAAGGAATGGGTGACCTGTGATTGAATCGCTGGCGACTATGGAAACGACATCGCTCTCGAAAACCCGGCTCGTCACGCTGGCCCCCGATTTGGAAGTCGGCGGCGAGGATGTGATTCTGATGGCAGGCCCGTGTTCCGTCGAGACCTACGAACAAACCCGCGCCGTCGCGGAAGCCGTGCATCGGGCAGGGGGCCGGGTGCTGCGCGGAGGGGCATTCAAGCCGCGCACGTCGCCACATACGTTCTCCGGTCTGGGCATCGAAGGGTTGCAAATTCTGCGCGCTGTTGCCGATGAGTTCGGCCTGCTGGTGATCACGGAGGCGCTGGGCGTGGAGAACATCCCGCAGGTGATGGAATATGGCGACATCATCCAGATCGGCAGCCGCAACATGCAGCACTTTCCGCTGCTGTGGGCCGCCGGGGAGACCGATAAGCCCATCCTGCTAAAGCGTGGATTCATGGCGACCATCGACGAATGGCTGGCTGCCGCCGACCACATCGCCACACGGGGCAATGAACGCATCATCCTGTGTGAGCGTGGGATTCGTAGCTTTGACACTGCCACACGCAATGTGCTGGATACCAATGCCATCGCGCTGATCAAGCAGACGACGCACTATCCGGTGATCGGCGATCCGAGCCACAGCACGGGGCGTACCGATCTGGTGATCCCGGCTGCACGCGCCGCCATCGCTGCCGGGGCGGATGGCCTGCTGGTAGAGTTTCACCCGAACCCGGCGGAAGCCCTCTCGGATGGGGAGCAAGCGCTGCCACTCGACAGCCTGCCCCAGTTTGTTGACGAAGTCGGGCGCATCGCGGCGGCAATGGGCCGCACGCTTTCCTGACCCTCATCGGAGGAGATTGACCGTTGGCTCATTTGCAGGGTAGGGAACGAGCTGCCTACGTGCAGGCGATGTTTGACCGCATCGCGCGGCGCTATGACGTGATGAACCGCCTGATGACCTTCGGGCGCGATCAGGCATGGCGGCGATATGTCGTCAAACAGGCAGCCGTGCCGACGGGCGGGAGTCTGCTCGACGTAGCAACCGGTACGGGCGATATTCTGTTTGAGGCGTTGAAGAAGGACTCAACGCTCACCGGGGTTGGCGCGGACTTCGCCGCAGGGATGATGCGTATTGGGCAGCGGCGCAGGCTAGGGAATCGCGTCACGTGGAGTCAGGCCGACGCGTTATCCCTGCCCTTCGCCGATTCGACCTTTGACGCGGTGACATCTGGCTACCTGATGCGCAACGTGATCGATGTGCCGGGAGCGTTCAAAGAGCAGTTGCGGGTGGTGAAACCGGGGGGGCGGATCGTGTGCCTGGATACATCTCCGCCACCGCGCAACTTGCTGCGCCCGTTTATCCTGATCCATCTTCGGTACATCATTCCCTTGCTGGGACGAATCGTGGCGGGGGATAATTCCGCGTACACCTACCTCCCCGAATCGACACAGGCATTCAAAACGCCAGAGGAACTTGCCGATCTGATGCGGGGGGCAGGGTTGCAGGACGTACGCTTCCAACGGTTCATGTTTGGCACGATGGCAGTTCACACTGGTACTCGCCCGGAGGGGAATGTATGACGCAGACCGAGACGATCACGACCCGGCGGGCGTGGGTGATGGCGACCCGTCCGAAGACGCTCCCCGCCGCCATCGCGCCTGTGCTGGTCGGGGCAGCGCTGGCTATTCGGGATGGACGTTTCGCGCCGATCCCGGCGCTGGCGGCGCTGCTGGGCGCGCTGCTGCTTCAGATCGCGGTGAACCTCGCCAATGATTACTTCGACTTTGTGAAGGGGGTTGATACCGCTGAACGCACTGGCCCGGTGCGCGTCACGCAAAGCGGGTTGATCCCGCCAGAGCGCGTGCGGCTGATGATGATCCTTGTGCTGGCGCTGGCGGCGCTGGATGGCGTGTATCTGATCTTCGTGGGCGGCTGGCCGATCCTGGCAATCGGCGCTGCTTCGATCCTCGCGGCACTGGCTTACAGCGGCGGGCCGTTCCCGTTGGCCTCACACGGGCTGGGCGATCTGTTCGTTTTTATCTTCTTTGGGCTGTTCGCCGTGTGCGGAACCTACTGGGTGCAGGCACACGCGCTGCCGGGGATTGTCATTGCGGCGGCTGTGCCGCCCGGTCTGCTGATCACGGCGATTCTGGTGGTCAACAACTATCGGGATATAGCGAATGATCGAAAGGCGGGCAAACGTACACTGGCGGTTCGGCTGGGCAAAGCGGGGACGCGGGCTGAGTATGTGATTCTGCTGGTTGTGGCGTATGCCATCCCGGTGGCGCTACTGGCGCTGAGGCAGGCTCAATGGATGGTGCTGGCTCCCCTGCTGACGCTGCCACTGGCATACCGTCTGGGCCGGAGCCTGTTCGCGCTGGAAGAAGGCCCCGCCCTCAACAAGACGCTGGGAGGGACAGCCCAACTTGCGCTGTTCTTCAGCGTTCTGTTTGCGGTTGGGCTGATCTTGTGACCTCCTCACCTGCTGTTACCACGATTTTCCCTCCGATTCCGCAGACCGTCTGGCGGGCAGATGACCCCGCCCTGCGGTGTGACGGAGGCGTACCGAGGCAGGGCGTACGGGCGATCAGTTCCGAAGTGCAGGGCGAATTTCTGCGTGGGCCGCATATCGCGCTGGATCGCGGGTTTTATGGTATCGAGTTTCAACTGGAAGCCGGGCAAGCCATCACCGAGGCTGGCCGCGAAGTGGCTATCGCCCGGATCACCGCCAACGACGGCGCAGACACACTGATTGAATCGACTATCACAGCGGAAGAGATCGCACAGACCTTTGGTGGGATGTATCGCGGTGTTCGCCTTAATCTGCTGCTGGATCATCCAGTTGAGAATGTGGAGTTCCGCCTTAAAAGCCTGGGGGGGTGCTCGTTGATCTTTCAGGGGATCAAGCTGATCCCGCGTCCAGGGAGGGTGTGGTTTCCCTCCGATCTGGATCATATCAAAGCCCAATGGAAGCATCAGCCAGATCGGAGCGCGATCTGCACCGCACCTGCGAAGCTCGGCGGGCCTTCCATCGCTCTCTCCGCAGGCGAGTACCGTGTCGGGATCAAGCTAAAGCCACCACCCGATATATTAACTGGCTCAATCGCACAGATTCATGCGGCAGGCATCGCCGCCAATTCGCAGGAAAAGCACGTTATCGATCCAATCCAGAAGATCACGGCAGAGCAGATGCTGGCACGGTTCGGCATCCCTGATGCAAAGATGCGCTTCCGCCTCGATGAACTCCACACGCAGGTGGAACTCCGTACAGAGACACTCGCGCCGGGGGTGACCGTTCAGTGGGTGCGGCTGTGTACGGCAGAGGAGGCGGTATGGCATCACTACTACAATCTGGGGGGGACGGCTTCCCCGCTAGGCCGTCCGATCAGCAGCTTTACGCCTCTCGAACCCTCGCCACAGGGATTATCTGGCTCGGTGCGGGAGTTTGACAAGGGATCGATAGTGTGGACGTTGAAGCACGGCCCGTGTGAAGTCTATGGCGATGGGCTGGTTCAATGGAAGCACCAGGGTGGGGCAGGCGGATCGCTGGGTCTGCCCATCAGCAGACCTCACGATTCCGCCGATGAGTCGCAGGGAGACGTCCTCGTTCAGGAGTTTGAGGGCGGGAAAATCACATGGCCCGTGCTGCCAGAAGATTCGCAGGAAGACACGGCCCTTTCTCCAGCAGAGTGACGACTAAGTAAGTGGGACTTGCGTACTACTGGTCATGTGCCTTGTTGGGTGAAATGGGGGAGGTTGCCACATCAATTCAGGATGTGGTGATGTTGATGAACTTGATCTATCGAGGAAACGAAGAAGACGATCTCGCAGACTTCGCCGACCGTCTTCTCGGAAATACTACCAGCACGGATAGCATCTGCATTCTTGCTACTGCCAGTGATCAGGAGATCGTGCAAGCACTGTGCGTCTTCTTGCAGGTGAACGTGCCTGACAAAGCTATGCAGCAACGCATACGGGAACGGCTGCACGAGGAATGGACTCATGTGCGGCGAGAACGATCAGGCCGATCCCTTGGCTTTGGCTGACTGATCGGCCTGAGTGGGAACACTATCGAGTTGTTGGTCGGATTCCCTTACCGGGTCGGCCCCAGGAAGATGTTATGAACTGCTCGGTCGTACCCCCCTGAGCAATCGATCTGCAAGCCGCGCAGGTCAAATTTTACGTCATCGACCGCCTCATCGATGCTACCTGATGCGCCTTTTGTGCGGGCCGCCTGAACTCCTGTGACTGTTGGGCTTCCGGCTTTGAGTACCAGTAAACCGCATACCGGGCCTTGCTTGTTGTCACGTCCACCAAGCACATGTCCATTGACCACAAGTTCCCTCCCGCCATACACCACCGGAAGTTTGACTTCAGGCGGCGGTTCATTCGAGCCAAGCCCCAGGAAGATACAGGTTTCCTTTCCGCGCATGTAATCCTGTTCTGATGAACAGGCATTGGTGCCATAACAGGCATTGCCATCTGCCAGATAGCATCCAGGCGGAGGGCCGAGAGATGCGTCATAAGGAACCAATTGCGAGGGGTCGAAGTTGCCTACAGCGACGGCAGGCGATGGTGCAGCGGCAGCAGTCGCCTGCTGTTCCAGTGTGCAGGGGATGGTTAATGTCTGGCCTACATAGATACGATCCGGGTTATTCAGGTTATTGACAACCGCCAGATCCGTCCACCAGACTCCGTATTGAACCCCGATTTTGTAGAGCGTTTCCCCCCACGTCACATAGTGGGTTCGCGGGCAGACCGTCTCTGGCTGCACCGCATTCATCACCGAAGGCCCAGCGGCAGCAGTACCGAGAGCGAGAATAAGAGCTGCGACGCCTGCAAACGAAACACGCTTCATCGCATTATCCCTCCTGATGATTGGTGTATTCTTTCCTACATGATACAGGAATATCGCGATACTGGATATATCGGATTAGTAACATTTATGGCAATGCCAACCCGATAGTGCACATAGGATCGATGCGGTGGTTTCTGCCCAGGCAGAGGCGCGAATTAGGAAGAGGTCGTTTTCAGCAGACCGCCTAGCTCATCCAGTGAAATCCTTGATGTCATATCCAGACTCAACGGGGTTACGGAAACTACCCCTCTGAACAGAGCAGCCACATCGGTATCAGGGCGCTCGAAGCCCACATTCGGAGCCATTTCGTACCCAATCCGGCCTCGATCTTCGAGGCTCTCTCTGGCGGTAGGCTTGGGGATGTAGTACGGGGAACGTTCCAGACGCGTAACCTCCCAGGGGGTATCGCTGGTGGCACTCGCCGGGATATCTACTTTCAGCACATCGACATCCAGCATTGGTTTGGAATTCAGCAAGGATGCAGCAAACATCCGTGTGAAGTGCACCGCGCCGCTAAAATCGACGGTGTCATCAAAGTTCATATGAAGGGAGGGATCTACCTGCAACGATACAGCCAGAGAGGGGATCCCAAAGGCAGCCCCTTCCAATGCCGCCCCTACCGTCCCGGAGATGGTGACACCAATGCCCACGTTTTCCCCAAAATTGATCCCGGAAACGATCAGTGAGACGGGCCGGGCAGCCACTTCCAGGATGCCATGCTGAACCGCCTGCGCGGGAGAGGCATCCGCTGAATAGCCGATCCATGTCGAACCATTCCGGCTGATGGTTGTCTGAAACAATCGCCCATCGTGATGATGGGGCATGCTGCGGCCTGCCCCCGTCTGCTGTTTGCGCGGGGCTACGATGAGGACTTCCCCCAGTGAGTCAACCGCTGCGACTGCTGCCGCCAGCCCCGGAGACGTGATCCCATCATCGTTGGTTACAAGAATAAGAGGTCTTGAATCCGCCACAGAGCAATCTCCTTACAGGTGTGAACGTGTAGTGTAACCTTCCCTGCCTGTTGTTTCAATGGAGTTATCAGACCAGAACAACAAAAAAGGGGCGATTATCTCGCCCCTGCTGCATCCACTTGTTAATGAATTGTTATGCGCTTTGCTGTGAAAAAGCTTCGCTGGTAGAGGTCGCTTTGAGTGTCTCTCGAAGGCCAATGTACGTGGAGACGGAGACCAGGGCGGCAACAACTACCCCAAGCGTCACCGGATCATGGCTCAGGAGGGAAAGCCAATCCAGCAGCGCATCCATGAGGAACGAAGCAACGCGAACCAGATCGGCAAAACCAACTGCCACGGCGGCTACAGCGCGCCCCACTGCGGGCCACGTAGCGGCAGTCCGATACAAGCCGAGAGAGAAAAACAGAGTCGGTGCGAGCAGGCTGATCCCTGCCAGCAAAGAAAGCACGATCAGGGTCGCCACCATCCAGGGATACCACTTCCGGCGCTCCTGATACGTCGATACCCGCATCATTACACTGGCAGTAAAATCTAGTGGGGGCATGACTTCGATCTGTGCGGATAGCACACGATCCAGCGCATTCATGCGAGTCCAGGTGGCGGCACACATGGCGCACGAACGCATATGGTCAAACAATACTTCCTGATCCTCCTCCGGCAGTATCTCATCGAAGGACTGGCTGATCATCAGCAAATAGCTATCATGTGCCATTATGCACCCTCCATCGCGACGGCCATCCCTGGAACATGCCCGGTGCGGGCTTCTTCCGCCAGCATCTGACGTGCCCGGAACAGGCGAGATTTGATCGCGCTTTCCGTAGTATCCAGCATCTCAGCGATTTCTAAGTAAGACATATCATACCAATACCGTAAGATTACAGCAGCCCGGTAGTCTGGCGCAAGCTGGTTCAGCATCGCATGGACAGCCGCATCCCGTTCGTTGCCCAATGCTTCCTCTTCGGGCTTCCCCTCCTGGCTATTGAGCGCAGGATGTGGTGTCAGCGGCTCATCCAATGAAAGCCAGGTCAATCGACGCTTGCGAATACGGTCGATGCAGTAATTCGAGGTAATCGACAGCAACCAGGTTTTGAAAGATCGCTCCGGGTCATAGCGGTCAATGTGCTGATAGGCTCGCAGAAAGGCCTCCTGTGCAGCGTCCTCCGCTTCACGGGACTCTCCGAGCATCCGGTAGGTCAGGTTATAGACTGCTCGCTGATGACGTTCCACCAGCTCTGCAAATGCTTGCTGATCGCCTCCTAGCAAAAGGGCAACCAGTTCTTGATCTTCGCGTTCCACGTTTCACCCGCTTACTGGTAGCAAGGCTACTTTATTCACCCCAGCCTTCGCCGAAAAAACGCACAGCAGTGTGAATCTGCTGTTCACATCATCCTATACGATAGCATACCGCAGGAAGTTGCAAGGATCCTTGCAAGAAGCTGACATTTAGCTGTCACCCATGGATGGAAAAGCGGGGTAAAGAGCAGAGCGTAGGGATTCCGTAGGGAAGACGTACATCTCACGGTGAGATAGGTATCGTAGAATGAAGTATTCTAATACCTGAAGGGTGAAAATCTCTTCTTCTCCTCCTTTTAAGAGAGAGCCGGGTACGCCGACCCCGGCTCTCGCCTTGCCTGGTGACTGGACGATTTACCGCGAGAGTTTGGCGACAAATTCCTCCAGGGCAAACGCTGGATCAAGTCGATCAATCGTGGCATCGTCAGCCGGATCGCCACCGATCCCGCCCTTCATCGATATATCCATCTCCAACAAATAGCGGTAAATGCGCTCTAGCTGATCCATCGAATAGTGGCGGGCCTGCCCTGCCAGCTTGCGGGCCACAAAATCCTTGATGCCCATCGCTTGCATCGCACTATTGGGTGTGCCGCCATCATCCAGATGTTCGCGCATCTGAATCAACAGACGATACTGACGCACGATCATCCCGAAGAGACGAAGCGGCTCATCACCTGCATCGAGCAACTGCCGCAGAAGCAGCATGGCTCGCTCCCCCTCGCGCAGGGCAAGGGCATCCACCATATGGAAGATATTAGCCTCCGGCGTGAACGAGGTCAGAAGTTCCACATCTTCGGCAGCAATGGCACGTTCGCCATTGGTATAGGTGGACAGCTTGGCGATTTCACTATCGGCAAGAAGCAGGTCTTCGCCGACACGCTCCGCCAGCAATTGTGACGCGCGCGCTTCGATGGTGGCTCCATACAACTCCGCGCGCTGAGACATCCAGTGATGCATGTCTCGTGGAACATCAAAGGCAAAGACTTTGCCGCGAGGGTCGCCTTCTACCATGTTGATCAGCTTTTTCAGGGCGGTCTTCCGCGACACTTTGCGTCTTCGCGCCGAATCGGTATCCTGGCTGAGTTCTGATAACCCGCGCTCGACGAATACCAGCCGCGCCCAATCGGGGAGATGGGCGATCAAGGGAGCCAGATCATCGATCTGAATACGCGACGCGTTGGCTTCGGTGACGTTCTCCACGATCACCAGCCGAGTCTCTGAAAGAAAGGGCGCGGTCGAAGCGGCGGATTGAATCTCCCCAATGTCGCTGGATGTTCCGTCAATCCTGGTAGTATTGAGATCGACCATCGCCGCATCGACGGCCTCTATACTGAATGCAGCTAAGGCTTCTCTGAGGGTAGGCTCGTCCGTGCCATGAAATACATAGGTCACGGGGGTGGGACTCTTCATTGAGCAGACTCCATTTGCTGGAGGGCGTGGGGCAGTTCAGGGATTTCCTCGATGACGGCATCTGGCTTTCCATGCCCTGATGAAGCGTCATAATACGGAGATCGAATCAGAACCCCCTGCATGCCAGCCTGCTGTGCGCCTGCTACGTCGAGGTCGGGGCGATCTCCCACATAGGCGGCGTTCTTCGCCCCGATGTTCATTTGCTGGAGCGCCGCGTGAAAGATGCTCGGATGGGGTTTGGTGTGCTGAGAATCACAGGAATACACGCGAACGGGCAGTAGATTGAGCAAACCAAACTGGGCCAGATGCTTATCGTGGAGATCGACGGCCCAGAAGGTGTTGGAGATCAGGCCGAGGGAGTAGCCTGCCTGTGTCAGGGATGTGAGGGTCTCTACAACTCCAAGACGCGGGGTGACAATGCTATCAATAGCTTCATAGAAATGGGGGCGAAGAGCAGCCCAGCGATGGGAGTCGATGGCGATGCCCAGTTCTTCGAGGGCGGCACGAATAGGTTGCTCTACGCTTCCACCGCGCTGATCGACCATTGCCGCCTGGACTGCCTTCCCGATGTGCTTATCGACAACGGGGGTCAGAATGTCGGGCGCAAGTACAGGCCCACCCTCGCGGGCGATCTGTTCCGCAATCTGATTGATGCCTACCTGTGTGATGCGGCGGAAGTGCCGTTCGAGATCGTCGGATTGGGGATCGTGATAGTGTAGGAGCGTACCGCCCAGATCAAAGAGGATTGCTTTGAGTTTCATGATTCTTGCGCCATCCGGGGAACCAGAGATCAAGGGTTGTCAACAACTGTGCGAGACGATCAATCGTCGCATTTGGGCGCGGACCACCGAAGGAATCGCCGGGAGTCACCCACATACTGGAAGCCCTGCGCACCCACACGGCCCGCATGCCT
>JAHEME010000546.1 GCA_024643825.1 Chloroflexota bacterium
GCCAACACAGGCTCCAGAGTGGCAGGAGTTTCACAATCGTTCGCTCGTCGTGGATTTGCATGCCCATGCCGCTTTCAAAGCGTGGTGGCTGAATCGCGGCAAGGTCAGGCGGCTCAATCGGAAGATCGATGACCTGGCATCGATCCGGGAGCCGAGCGCGCTGGAAGTGGGCATGTATCCGTTCTCGTATCGCACGGCGTTCCCGCTGCTCAATCGTGGCGGGGTGGATGTGCTGATGGCGGTGGCTTATGTCCCGGAGATTCAATTGACATCCGATATTCAAGCCCTGCGATTTCTGGTGGGGCTGATCGGGAAGCCGAAACTGTTCCAGCTTCGCCGCACGTACTTCGAGGTGACGCGCGATCAGTTCGACGATCTGGATCGGGCTATCGCAGAATACAACACCTTCCTCACACGGCACGAAAAGACGCAATCCGACAAGTACCGCCCCATCGAAGTGGTCACCAACGTGAATCGGCTGCGCGAACTGACCGACTCGGACGACCCCCGACGGCCCATCGCCATGCTGCGCACCGTCGAAGGCGCGCACAGCCTGAATGGGCGGATGGCGGGCAAGTCCATCGATCTCGACCATGAGGCTTCAGGTGCGCTGCGCGGCATCGACGGGGTGCAGAGTACGCTCCAATCGATCACCGAACTGCCGGTTGTGCCGCTGCCATCCCCTACACGCTTCCGCCCGGAAGCAGACAACCTCAGCGAAATCCGCGACGAGGTGCTGGCGAACCTGCACACGCTGTTCCATGACTACTCTGTCGCCAGCGTGATCCTGGCCCACTTCTACCGCAACTGGGTAGCCAACCCGTGCTTCCGCTTTCCCGAATCGGTGCTGCGGTTGCCCACGGCGCAGCGGCAGCAAATCCTGAACAGCTACGATCCGACGCTGGGCCTGAATGAGATCGGCTATCCGGTCGTGGAATGGATGCTGGAACATGGCATGCTGATCGACATCACGCATTGCACCCCGGCCTGCCGCGCAGACATCTATCGGATGGCGGAAGATCGCAACGGGAAGGGCGGCGTATTTGCCTCGCATGTGGGCGTGTACGAGCTTAACCCGACGGTCTACAATCTGGAAGACTGGGAGATCAAGTGGATGGCCGATCACGGCGGGGTCATCGGCGTGCTCTTCATGAACTACTGGCTGATGCCGCATGAGGCCGATCTGGGGCTCAAGTTCATTGCGCGGACGATGGAGCATCTCTACAACGCAGGCGGGGCGGGCGTGATCTCGATTGGGTCGGACTTCGACGGCTTCACCGATCCGCCCGATGACATCGTGGATGCCGCCATGTTTCCACGCCTGACGCGGCGGCTGTGGGCCGAGTTCAAGAATGAGATGGATCGGAGGTACACCCCGGAGGAGATCGGGAAGTTCCTGGGGAAGAATGCGCTGGACTTCATTCTAAATAGGTGGGGCAAGAAAGAAGGGTGAACCTGCGCGGCGGCTGATGCAGTAAGTGTTTCACAACGCACAGGAGGAGGAACGATGAGCGACCAACCGTACGATTGGGAACAATTCAAGCGGAAGGTATTCATCAGCGCCGAAGTGTCACAGGTATTTCAGGCGTGGGCCGTGCCAGAGAAGATCATAGAGTGGTTCATCGCCGAGGCAGAGTACACCCTGCCGGACGGCAAACTGCGCCCCGCTTCGGAAATCGTCAGGGCCGGAGATCAGTATCGCTGGCGCTGGCATCAGGGCCTGGAAAGCACGGGGCAGGTGCTTGAAGTGGTGGAAAACGAGAAGCTCAGTTTTACCTTTGGCAGCAAGGAACCGGGATCAGACGAGAAGATCGTTGTGACCATCACCACTCGACGGCTGGAAGACACCACCGTGCTGGAACTCACACAGGGGAACATGGCTGTCACTCCTGAAGCGCAGGTGGGCTGGCACATGCAGTGCAATCTGGGGTGGTCGTTCTTTATGACCAACCTGAAAGCGTGGCTGGAACACGGCGTTGATCTGCGAGAGACCGACCCGGAGCGAGCCTACGCCTCGCGCGCGGTGACGCTGTAGGGGAAATCTCAAGCCTTGCGATTGCTCACTTTGGCTGAAATGTGTGTTTCACCCAAAGTGCGTCGAGGCGCTGCAACTGCCCGATTAATCCACCGCCAGCGGCGGGCCGAGCAGTTCCATGCCATGATCGCGCCACAATGCCGGGTCAAGCGGCGGCATGGCGTTGGCCTTTGTGACTTCTCGGAAGAAGGCTTCCATGTGGCCTGCGGGCAGGAAGGTGATCAGCATCCTGCCGCGTGCATCGCCGACGTAGGCCCACACATGTGCCACGCGACGCGGGGCTAGCAGCGAATCGCCTGGATGCAGCGGGTATCGTTGATCGCCTACTTCTACAAGGAACTCGCCTTCTGCGGCATAGAACCACTCGTCCTGATCATAGTGCAGGTGACGGGCTGGCCCGCCCTTTGCATGGAAGGTGTTCTCGATGATCAGAACTCCCCCGCTATCCTGCGGAGTTACCTTGAAATCGATGTTGCTGATGCCCAGCCCACGATGCTCACCAAAGCGATCTTGCCCAGCGGCTACCAGCAGGGGGGTATCCATTGATGATGAGGAAGTGCTCATAAAGCCTGCCTTTCCAGGACTATGATCCAGTGACAGACAGGCTATTATCGTCCAATTCGGATCAGGTGCAAGTGGGTTGGCAGGCGCAATGACAGTTCCTTGAGGCTGCTACTTCCGCCTGAGAGTCGACTCTACATGGAAGGTAAGTTCGGCCACGCGGGTAGTGCGCATGTCCAGCGAATAGTGCAGTGTATCACCATCGACGGTGAGGGTGCGGGCAGTTTCTACCATACGCGGATCGTTGCCGAAGAGCACGCTCTCCAGGCGAATGATCGTGCGATCTGGAGCCAGTTCAAACGGGCCGCTCAGCACTTCGACGCGGCCCGATCCCTGTGCGTTGACAAGCTCGATCTGCGACTCAGGCATGATGCGCAGGAAGCCCGTTTCCCAGTGGAAACCGGTTAGCCCTGCGGCTCCGACGGGGCGGTGGGCAGCGTTCTGCTCGTAAAACAGGCGGGGGACTCCTTCGTCAAGGACAAAACGGATTGAGTCGGTGTACTCGAATGGCTCGAT
>JAHEME010000041.1 GCA_024643825.1 Chloroflexota bacterium
CTGCCCTTTATGGTGCTGTTCTTTTGCGGGATGGGTATTGAGGTCAGCTTCAGCTCGTGGATCGTGACCCAGGCGCAAACAGCGGCGCACGCCCCCCTGCCTGTAGCAAACTTCGCCGCATCGATCTTCTGGATTGGCTACACGTTGAGCCGTGCGGCTGCGTCGCAGATCAGCCGCCGGGTACAGGCGGGGCATCTGCTAATCGGAACTATTGCCGTGATGAGCCTGGGGTACGGGCTAATGATCGCAGTCCCCGCCAGCCAGGGGATGCTGATCGCCAGTTCCTTTGTGATCGGCGTGGGAGCCGGGCCTTTGTTCCCGATGAATATGGCGATCACGAGCGCGACATTCCCGCGCGTTCTGGGGCAGGTCGCCGGGCTGTTGAGTGCCATTGGCAACATCGGCCCAATGATCGTGCCGCTGATTCAGGGTCACATCGGCGGCGGTCGTGATGGTGGGATGCAGCTTCTCCTTGCTCTCTCGTTCGTCATGCTGCTAACTGCCATCATCACACAGCGAGGCACTTCCGCTGCGCCCCCTGCTGCTGCCCCTGAGTTAATTCGCTAACATACTCTTCATCTCAGCCTCCGCCCATTCCAGCGTGATCTCCGTGCCTCGCCCTTCCTCACTGCGGATATCCAGCGATGCACCTACCGCCTCGGCCCGCTCCCCCATGATTCCCACCCCAAAATGACCGGGCGGAATCCGATCCCTGTCAAACCCTCGCCCATCATCCCGAACGGTGAGCCGAGCACGACCCGGTTCACTGTCCATCGCGATCTCGATCCGCGTAGCCTGCGCGTGCTTTTTGATGTTGTTCAGTGCCTCTTGCGCAACACGATAGAATGTCTCTTTCACCTTCGGTGGCAGCGGCGAGATCGGAGGCACTGTCAGGACGATCTCCGCGTGGGTATGCGCGGCGATAGACTCGCGTAGTTGCAGCAGCAGGTCTTCCAGCCTGGAATCTTCCAACGCGGAAGGCCGGAGTTCGATCAGCAGCATCCGCATCTCTGCTAATGCCCCGCGTGTCAGCCCGTGGAGTTCCTCGGTTCGCGCCCGCCCCTCGTCTGGATTCCGTTCCCATATCTTGGGCAGCATCTCCGCCAGAATCTTGGCCGAGAACAGAATCTGGCTCACCACATCATGCAGATCGCGGGCGAGGCGTTGGCGTTCCTCCAGGATCGCCATCTGCTGCACCTGCTCATAGGAGCGCGCATTCTGGATCGCCAGCGCCGCCTGATTGACGAAGGCGCTTAAGCGTTCCCCGTGCGAAGGTTTGAAGAAGCCAGGCTGCACCGAGCCGAGAGTGAGGAACCCGATCACCTTTCCCTCAATGCGGATAGGCGCTCCCGCATAGGAACGTACCCAGAAGTGACCCCGATCAACCCAGCGAGGCTCGGTGCTTGTATCAGAGATAACAATAGGCTCATCATTCTCAATCATATAGAGATATGTGTACGTCTCACTGATAGGGAATGTCACGCCTAAAATCTCTGCATTGGACAGCCCTAACTCGGCATAACCACTTGCTCTGACCAGCTTTGCCTCTCCATTCTCAAGAAGCATCACATCAGCAGTGTCATGAGGAACCACGCGCTTCACACTATCGAGAATATGCGCTAGTACCTGATCAAATTCAAGGGTGCTGTTGAGTATCCTGGCAGAGTCACGCAGGGCTTCCGCATAGGCTCTCTGATCGCGTTCAGCATCCAGAAGCTGGGCGTTGACGTATGCTATCGAAGCTAAGGCTGCGAACCGTTTCAGGATATCCAGATTTTCCTCGGTAAAGGAAGTCTGTTCATTCTGGGTTCCAACACCTATCACGCCAATGACCTGTCCTTCGGATTTGAGTGGGGTCCCGATCATGGCACGTGTCACCGCTTCATACTTCCGTCCGCGCCCCTCCCATACGGAATAATCGGGCACGAAGATCGCCTCGCCTGTTTTCCAGACGAAGCCTCCCACACCCTCCCCCGGTAGCATACGGCGGCCAACAAACGGTTGATAGAAGCCTGTTCCCTGCCATACCTCGATGGCGTCTCCTTCCGGGGTCACAATGTCCAGAAAGCCATATTCAGCCCCGACCAGCCGTGCAGCGCGCTCCAGAAGGCCCTGCATCTTCTCTGACACATCACGCTGTTCCAGGACGAGCAAACTGGTCTCGTACAATCCTTCGAGATACGCTGTCTGCCGTCGGAGTGTGTCTTCCATTTTCCTGCGCTCAGTAAGGTCAGCAAGCACCAGAATCGAGCCGACAATCTGGCGATTCTCCCACCGGGGTGAGGCCGAGATCAGCACATTTCGTACACTGCCATCCCGATACTTGAGTTCAAGTTCGTAGGTTTCGGAAGAACCCTGAAGCCGTCGGGTCATTCTGTCTTCGGAAATCAATTCTTCGGGCGACATCACGAATTCCAGCGTGCTTCTGCCAATCATCTCCTCTGGGGTATACCCCAGCATTTTTGCTGCAATGTCATTAGCGAATTCAATCACACGATCCTCACCATGAACCAGTACCAGCCCCTGCCCCATTCCATCAATGATGTTCTGGGCAAAATCACGCTGGGCCTGAAGTTCGGTCTCCGCCTTCTTGCGCTCGGTTAGATCGGTGGCGACAGCAATCGTCCCGGTGATCTGCCCTCCTTCCCGACGTGGCACACCCGTGATCAGCATGGAGACTTCGCCACCATCCTTCCGCTGGTAGCTGACTTCATAATTCTCTGTCAGTCCCGTTCGCCGTCGCTGCCGCATCGCTTCCATTTGCGGACGATCTTCAGGAAGAATCACCGTGTCGAGAGCCAGCTTCCCGATGAGTTCTTCTGGACGATAACCAAGCAAGGACGCAAACGCCGGGTTAACGAAGTCAAACCGAGTCTCGTGATCGGTGACGATCAAACCCTGCCCCATCGTATCCGTCAGCGCCTTGAAGAAGTCGCGCTGGGCCTGAAGCTCCTCTTCGGCCCGTTTTCTCTCTGTGAGGTCGGAGACGACCGAGATGCTCCCCGTGACCCGCCCCTCTTCCATACGGGGGGATGCAGTAATCATGACTGGAACCGTCGTCCCATCCTGACGCACCAGCAGAAGTTCGTAGGTCTCTGAGATTCCGCGCTTCCTGCGCTCCCACGCCTGAGCGACAGGTTCTCGATCTTCCGGGAGGAGCATGTCGTCTTGATCTTGGCCAATGATGTTCGTTTCCGATTCATAGCCAATAATCTGAGAAAACGTTGGGTTCGCGTATTCAATCCGCCCAACGGAGTCGATAACGACCAGCCCCTGCCCCATCACCTCCATAATCTGCCGCGCAAAATCATGCTCTTGCTGGAGCTTTAGATAACCCTCTGCTCGGTCAATGGCAAGCGCGATCACATCTGCCGCCTGCTCTGCCCAGCGAATCTCCGCCTCGGTGCAGCGATGCTGCTCCGTGTAGCCGAGGAGCAGCGCCCCCAGGTCGCGCCCCGCCACCCGCAGCGGAATCGTCAGCATAGCGCGAGTTGGGAACTGATCGGCAATCCGGCGGCTGAGATATGGAGTATCGAAGACATCTTCGACCATCAGTGAGTGCCCGGCAGCGATGGCGCTGGCAGTCAACGTTTTTTCGTCAGGCGGCGGCGCGAGCGCAGTATATTGCTGGCTCATCAATCGGGAAGCCGTTTGTGGAATCACCTGCTGCGTCTCAGGATCCCACTGCGTAATGTAGCAGTGATCGCCGCCAACAATGCGCGGCGCGAGTTCCACCAGTGTTTGCAGCAGTGCCTGCGGCTCAAAATTGATGCTGGCGGCCTGAGCGATCTCGTTGAGAAGCGAAAGATGTTCGGCTTGCTCTTGGCTCTGCTGGTACAGCCGGGCATTCTGAAGCGCCACACCAGCCTGCGCTGCAAACGCCTTGAGGCGATATGCATGCGTTTCGTTGTAGAATCCCGGAGTCTGACTATCCAGATTCAGGAAACCGATCACCTCACCGCCTACCGAAATCGGAGATCCCGCATAGGAACGATAAGGGTCGAAGATGGGGTGGATGGAAACCCACTCTGGCGAAGCGGCTGTATCCTGGATGGCTATCGGCTCTTCCAGTGCAATCATTTGCTTCCAGGCGGGGAGTTCCTGTACAGAGGAACTGTACCCCATAATATGTGGCAGTAACTCTTCGGAATAGCCTCTTGCCCGAACCACTCGGCCTATGCCATCCTCGATCAATACCACATTGGCCCCATCAATCGGCACCACACTCTCAACGTTGCTCAGAATCCGCTCCAGCACCACATCTTGATCCAGTGTGCTGTTGAGGATGGCGGCAGTATCAGCCAGCGCCTCCGCCAGCATCCGCTGTTTCTCGGCGGCTCTCTCCGCCTGCCGACGCGAGGTAACATCATGGATGATCACCAGCGTATCGGTTGACTCGTGTACGGGGGCCAGCACGATCTCAAAGTCATGCCCCTCACCAGCTACATCCAGCGTGCATTCCAGACTCCCTCTCTCACCAGTTGTCCTGTTGCCAGTCAAGAAACGGGAAATCTCATGTCCCATAATGGGGGGAAGAATAGCCTCTATCGGTTGATCTAGATCGGTAGTGGAGATAATCCGGGCGAAACCTCGTGGCGCAAACAGAGCCGTCAGTAGTCTCTCCTGGTTGACGCGCAGCAGCATGTTCGGCATCGAGTTGATCACCTGATGCAGGTCAAGCCGCTGCCGGGAGAGCGTCTCCTCCGCTGCTTTGCGCTCGGCGATCTCGCGCTGGGCGGAGGCGTACAGCGTAGCATTTTCATAGGCGATTGCCGCCAGCGCCGCGAAGCGGCTGAGAATATCCACCACTTCTGTTTCGAACACCCGCCCCGACTCTTCAAAGGTTAGTCCAATTGTGCCGATTACTTCGCCGCTGGATTTCATCGGTACACACACGATACTATGCCAGCGCGCAGCCTCGAATTGGGCACTGCGTCCCGACCACATCTCGTAGTCCTCAACAATCAATGGCTCGCCGCTGTCCCAGACTTTCCCGGAAAGTCCTTCTCCACGAGTCAGCCGCGCACCATGAAACGGTTCAAGGACTCCTGTCGCGACCTGGATTTCGAGACACGTACCTGACGGATCAACCATCTCAACGAACCCATGCGTCGTCCCGACCAGCCGCGCTGCCTGTTCCACGATCCCGCGCAGCACGTCATCCACATCCAGCCGATTCATCAGCCCCAGAGTAGTTTCGTGCAGGGCTGTCAAATGTTCATGCTGGCGTTGAAGTTCCTCCTGTGCATGCTTGCGTTCGGTCACATCGCGAATCGACGCAAACACAAGCCGACCATCCCTGGAGGGGATTGGGTTGAGGCTGACCTCCGCAGGAAAGGAGTTGCCGTTTTTGCGGGTTGCCATAATGTCGAGGTGTACACCCCTCTCGCTTGCCCGAAAGGAATCAAGCACCCCCTCATTTTCCGCTAGAGGTGGCAGATCAAGTCCCGCCGGGATCAGCATCTTGAAAGGTTGCCCGATCAGGTCCTGGCGCTGATAGCCAAAGAGCTGTTCCGTTTGGCCGTTGACTATTTCAATATGTCCTTCGCCATCCGTGATCACCACGCCATCCGGCGCAGATTCCAGCACGACGCGGAATCGTTCCTCGCTGGATTTCAACTCGGACTGGCTCCGGGCAAGTTCCAGCGATGAGCTAATATACTCAGCCAGCGCGAACATCACACTCAGATCGTCCTCATCAAAGGCAACACTCTGGCTCTCAATGTTGAGGATGCCAAACGTGGTGTTATCCCCGCGCCGAAGCGGGACACAAATTTCGCTGATAATCCCTGGGATCGCTTCTAGAAACTCCGGCTCCGTGCGCGTATCCGCGATCAGGGTTGGCTGCCCGCTGCGGAACGTCCGCCCGATCACCCCGCTGTCTTTCGGAATCCGGGGGATCACTTCGTCATAACCGACCTGGTATTGCAGCAGGAGAGCCTCTGATCCTGCATCGGACAGGTATAGACTAGCCAGGGCATAGCCAAAACTCTCGCGGATGCTATCGATGGACGCCTTGATGATCTCCCCCTGCTGAGTCAGGTTGGCGAGACGGCTCCGAATCTGGTGCAGCAGTTGCAGTTCAATGGCTTGCCGCCGCAGTTTCTCTTCCATCCCTTTACGCTCGGTAATATCCCGCACGGTGGCTTCAAAGCCAACCGCCCCATTCTCGTCATGCAGCAGAATCACCCGCTGCTCGACCCACCTCTCCTCCCCGGAGTATGTAATAATCGGGAACTCATAGGTCGTTTCTCGTAGGTCTTTCCGATTCTGCCTCCGGTAAAAAGAAGCGGTGCGGGCTTGCCAGTCTTTGCGAATTAGCGATGTAAAGTGTGTTCCAACAATCTTGTCCGACGAATAACCCGTGAGCTTTTCCGCCTGCGGATTCACGTAGACGAAGTGCCCGGTTGTGTCTGTCAGGTAGACGACATCCCCGGCTTGCTGCACCAGTGCCCGATAATTCGCCTCACTCGCTTCTAAGTCCGCTGTTCGCTGGGCGACGAGATGTTTCAATTCTGCTGCCAGGTTGTTGGAGGTAATCAGCCGTGTGTCAAACTCGCTGAAGAGATAAGCACCCAGTGCTATCAGGAAGGCAAATGCAGTGGTGAGAAGCACCACTGCGCCCATAGGCGACAGAGTGAGAGGACTTGGTGGCATTGTCGAAGCCGTGATCCCGTGGTCGCTCTGCCAGAACGCAATCCCCAGATAGACCAGGTTCATCATCACAATGGTACCCAGCGCCAGCCGCCGGGGAAGGATGATCCCGGTGATAGGAATGATGACCAGCATTGCATAAACAGTCGCGCTCGACCAGTATCCATAGGCAGCAGCGACGAAACTCAATGCCACCAGATTGAGGAAAATCTGGATAAACTCTGCCAGTTTCAACCAACCCTGACTCACAGTCACGCCTGCGATGCAGACCAGGATCAGAATGGTCACCGGGGATGCAATCCACTGTAGGAGGCTTGGGATCGGGATGAGAACCGTCGTAAGCAGAATGACGAGCATCAGTCCTGCCTGGAAGACCACCATTGCGCGAATGGTTCGCTCGCGGAAGGCTGCATCGGGATCAGTTGCTTTTGGCGTGATCCATCGTTGCCACAAAGAAGTTTTGTTAGTTTCAGTCATAGGGATACCAGTTGCCTGCGATAGGCACGAGAATCGAGAATGTTCACAATGATACCATGATCAAAGCGGCAGAGAGGGAGCTTCATGAAACTACCACCGCGCAGCAAACAGGGAACCGGGGGAAATTGGAGGTTACCAATTCTATGAATGGGTGGACTGGCGACACTGCCAGTAGTGGTTGGGGTGCTGGCCTTTTACATCTGCCCCTACTTTGCAATCAGCCGTTCAAATTCCCGCATGAATACCCTGTCATCAAGCGGCTTGGGGAAGTAGCCATTGGCGCCCGCTTCCAGCGCTTGCTGCTTGACCTGAGAGGTGTGATAGGCGGTGATGATTACGCATGGCATCGCCGCCATCTCCGGCTTTGAGCGAATCCTGGCGAGGAGTTCAAGACCGTCGATACCGGGCAGCATCAGGTCAATAATAGCACCTGTGTAGACCTTTTCTGTTAATTTGACCAGGGCTTCTTCTGCGGTCGAAGCCACATCGGAACTGACGCCCATATACTTGAGCATCCGGCTGACAACCTGCTGACCATCCCATTCATCTTCAACAATGAGTACTATCCAATCTTTCATACTTTCCGGGTCTCCTGGCCCATTTCAGAAAAATGGGGTTGCAATTCTGGCAACCCTCGCAGCAACTTCACAACACAAGGCACGAATAATGACCCTTCGGTTTGCAGCTTTCAGCAGCTTCTTGCATGGTGCGTTCTTCACTAGAATCAATAAATGTCACGAAGCCCCTTATGCTGCGCAACGAACAAACGCTCTTCGCTGGCTGGCAGGGGCTACCTGACGTATGGACGGATCATTATGAAGATGCCTGTGTGAGAAACTCTATCCAGGTTTCTCCTTATCCCAATTAGGCATCAACTTCCCTCAGAAGTTGGTCGCGTATAGGCTCCTATGCATCAGAAGGAAGGGACAGGGCAGTATCGGGCAGTAGAACGCAGCATCTCAGCCAATTCTTCTGTACTCACATCCTTCGATACACAACCCACGGCTCCCGCTTCGAGGGCCGCTTCTGGCACACCATTCAATGCCTGGCTAGTGAGCACCAGAACGCGGGTTCCCGGCGACCTCGCCAGGATCGTGCGTGTTGCCTCAAGGCCATCCATGCGCGGCATAAGCACATCCATCAGAATCACATCAGGGCGCAGTCGTTCACTGAGATCGACTGCTTCCTGTCCATCCGCCGCATCCCCAATCAACACAAGATCGTCGAAGAAGCTAAGAGCCGTGTTCAAACTCCGCCTCACCACCTCATGATCATCGACGATCATAATACGAATAGTCTCATTCATTACAGCAACCTCTCCTTGCATGGCCCCCCCTTAGCAACCATGCAGTCGTCCTTGCGCCGGGCGCAAAAAGCCGCGTACGGCCTTATCAGGATACCGCCCTTTCATAGGCGTAGTCGTGTTCCAGTACACTCTGGATCATCGCGCGAAACTCAGCCGCACGTATCGTCGCCTTATCGATCACCGTGACCACCTGTGGCGGCCAGACAATATCCTGCGAGAGTTTCGCAACATTCCACCCGGTATGAACAATCACGGGGATTTGCGCTGTCTGTGGATTGCCTTGAAGCTTATTCAACACATCCAACCCGTCGAGACCCGGCATCTGAAGATCGAGAAGGATCAGGTCTGGTTGATACTCAGCCAGCATTCCCAACCCATCGTCCCCGGACATCGCATGAGCGACTCCCAGAGAAAGAGGGCGCAGCAGCAAGTCGAGCAGCGTATGCACAGCCGGTTCATCATCAATGATGAGGAGGTACGATGTCTTCTTCAACAAACCACGATTCTCCTGTGGATAACACGCCAAAAAACCATCTCGTAAATGCACTACCGAATGCTCACCAGTAGACATGGGACTTCCTATACACTAGCAGGGGTGGCATAGGTCGCTGGCACAGCAACCTCGCTCACAGATTTCTCGACAGGAACCAGATCTGTGATCATTGCTTGCAGGCTCTGAACGCTGAATTCTGCTTTTGGCACAATCCGTGAGACCCCTGCCAACCTCAGGAAGCGGGTGTCACTGATCGCGGAGAGCACAATGATCGGAATATTCTTGGTCGCGGCTTTGGCTTGAAGTTTCTTCAGTACGCTAAACCCATCCAGACCCGGCATCAGTAGATCAAGCAGAATCAGATCGGGCGTTTCCTGCGCAACAGTCTCCAGCACAAGATTGCCATTCGAGACCGCTACAGATCGCAGCCCAATGTTCGCTGTGATGCTCTTCAGAATCTCACGAGCGTCATAGTCATCATCTGCGATAAGAACATAACCAGCCATCAGCGGTCCCCCATCCCTCGAAAATACCCGGCCCAAAAACACGTGCATCTCCAGAAAATAGCCCTGCATAATTTGCAGTCTCTTTCCCGTCCCACAATTAGAATAAAACAAAAACCCTTCGGATGCGCCCGGCGTCCGAAGGGTTTTACATCTGGTCAGATGACCTGGTCACATGGCTAGGATTGGATCAGTCCGTGCTGTACCGCAATCGCCACCGCCTCTGTCCGATTCGCGGCCCCCAGCTTTGAGAGGATGTTGCTGACATGGAACTTTGCCGTAGATCGGCTGATCGAAAGCCGGTTGGCGATCTCCGCATTGCCCAGCCCACTAATGATCAGTCCTAGTACGTCTAACTCGCGCTCGGTCAACTCGAAGTTCCGTTCGGGTTCCTGAATACTCGCGTCGATCAGGGCCTGGGTCGCTTCTGGGGAGAACGACCGTTCCCCCCGTGCTGCCTTCCGAATCGCATCGGCCAGGTCTTCTACTGATACATTCTTCATGAGGAAGCCAATCGCTCCTGCTCGCATCGCGGCGGGAACCAGTTTGGTATCCTGAAAACTGGTGAGCGCCAGCACCTCGATCTCCGGGAATCCCGTGCGTAATTCACCGATGGCGGCTAACCCACCCATACCGGGCATGATCAGGTCCATCAGCACAACGTGCGGCTGCAAATCCCGGCAGAGGCGGATCGCCTCTTCCCCATCGGCGGCCTCGCCAACCAGGTGGAAATCCTCCGAGTATTCGAGAAACACGGCCAGACCACGCCGAACAACGTCGTGGTCATCAGCCAGAAGAACTCGTATGGGCTGACTCATACTGCCTTTTTCCTTGGCCCGACTATGGGCACCATTCCCCCTTGCATTATGCTTCCGTTCCGCTTACACCGCCACCCGGTGATCGGGAAGCCATTCCCGTTGGGTCGTGTAAGATTCAGCCCTCGGATCAGGTCAATAGGCAGACAGGATAACACACTCGGCTGAATCAGCGTCAATCGAAACGAGCAATCCTGTGAAAAAAAATGCCGTCTACATTTTAGAGAATAGAGCACGATGAGCAAACAATCCCGCCAGCAACGTACCGAAAGAAAAAAGACGAAGCGTCAGCAAACCATCCTGCTAAGTGTAGGTGCGGTTGCTCTGATAGGATTCATCCTGTTGATCCTCACCAGCCACGCTGCCCCTTCTGCGTCATCCGTCTCGCAGGCCCGTCTCGATCTGGACCCAGTTCTCGGCGATCCCGCCGCTCCTGTGACTCTCATTGAATACGGAGCTTATTCATGCCCAGGCTGTCGCTCCTGGCATCAAGCCGGGATCGTCTCCCAGATTCTCGCTGATTATCCGGGGCAGGTGCGCTTTATCTTCCGCGATTTCCCCGTGATCAACCCCACCTACGATACGCTAGCAGCGCCGGCCGCCCAGTGTGCCCTGGATCAGGAAGAAACGTTATTTTGGGATCTCCACAACACGCTGTACTCCACCGAGTATCGCACTCGCACGACAATCGATGACTTTGTCGCCCTCGGCGAAAGCATAGGGCTGGAGAAAGACTCGTATGCAGCCTGCCTCCAATCCAGGGCGGATCTCCCAGTAGTCGAATACGATCGCAACCGGGCGACCCGGCTTGGCCTGCGAGGAACGCCCTCATTTCTCGTGAATGATCAGATCATCTACAACGCAAGTCCCGAAGCTCTCCGCGCGGCGATTGATCAGGCGCTTGGTTCCTAGCATGCAAACGCGCAGCCATTTATGCGGAGCCACTCATGCGTAGCCATTATCTCAGGGGCACAATCTCTGCACTATCTTGCGGAACAACCTGTTCGTCGGGATACGAAAAGAGTCTGCCTGGGGGTGATTTTTGCTCGTATGGATCGTTGTGCTACACTTTCGCACAGGCTCTACTCCCTGCACGACAGCTTCCATCGCCGCCGTCCCCATCATCACAGCACTTAATCCCTGCTAAAGGAGGACCGGGGAGTGAGCCTATCTCTTAGCGATCTTCAACTGTTTAGCAATCGATATCGAGCCTATACTGAGAGGGATGGCGCAATCTTCGATGAGAAGGTCGTGCTTGATGAATTCTGCCCATTGAGTTTGAATATCTCTCATGATCACTTCAACTTTCACAAATGAATGCTCGCTACCGAATCTGATCTAGTCCCGGTATGCTTTCCCCGCGCCA